>JBBRDD010000025.1:0-34741 GCA_038204235.1 Desulfobulbales bacterium | reverse complement strand
CAATGATGGAACTGTCAATCAACTTGCAATTGTCACACCTTATTCCACCGTGACATGGGATGAAGCCAGTGGAGACATTATTGATAGTACGAGTGCGGTGGTGGTTGCAAGTGACCTCGTTGGTTCAAAGATAGGTGTTGGAATTAATCCGACGAACTTACCTGTGCCGTGGGAGTATCAAACGTTTGGCATATGGGAAACTGATCGCGGGACAGGGAGTGGAACTGTAGGGGCAGTTACTTATGGTACTCCTACAACGGGAAGTGTTATTCCTAAAACAGGTGCTGCGACCTTCACCGGAATTGCCGGCGGAATATACGTTGATGCTGCCGGAGTAGATTACATGACGGCTGCACCAGTAGTGGCAAATGTCAATTTTTTTAATCGATCGGTAAAGCTGGAAACCGCAAATACGCAAAAAACAAATTCCGTTACAGGTGATATAACCCTTGCCAAAAATCTCAATATGACGGGCAATCTCACTTATCTTCCGGCGGTAAACTCTTTTACGGGAACTGTCAATGCGACAGGGCTTACCGGATCTTCAACCGGTCAATTCTATGGACCAAATGCAGAAGAATTAGGCGGTGTTTATTCATTAAAAGGTGCCGGTGTGGAGACCTATGCCGGTGCCTATGGAGCGAAACAGTAATTGCAGGTGTTATCTGTTTTTATTTCCAGCCTTTGTCTCGCACTGATCCTGATAGTGGGGGGCGGAGGTATTGTTTCTGCTGAGCAAGTTCCAGGTGGGGTCGCTGTGACTATAAACAGGGCATCAATCGATCCGCTGCAGATTTTATTTGAGATAGGCCTTGAGGAACTCAAAAAAGGCAACTATGCATCGGCTGCCAACATCCTGGAATCCCTCGCCAAAAAAACGAAGAGCCCCCGGGTGCAGCTGGAACTTGCCCGGGCACTGTTTTTGGATCGTCGATACAAAGCTGCCAGGAACGTCTTTGAGGACGTTCTCCAACACCCCGATATTCCGTGGACGGTGCAGGAAAACATCCACGCCTATCTTGAGCTGATCGACTCCGCTTTAGGCTATCTCAAGTTTGGCCTTTCAATCGTGAGCGACAGCAACCCGAGAAATTTTACCGACAGCCGGCAGGTCGTCATTGCCGGGCAGCCCCTGACCATAATCCCACCGGAAGACAACAATGAGATCGTCGGGCTCCGATATTCAGTCAGCGCTGCAAAAGCTATCACTGAATCAGCTTCGCTGGCAGGGTATATGGATGGTTCTTTCTCGGATTTTTCCGGGTCGAATTTTGATCGTTGGGGCGCGGATTTTGGTCTTTTGATGTCTCCTCGTTCCTTGCCGAAGATGAAGTACAGGGTAGGGCTTGAAGAGTCTTACTACGATAATACGCATCTTTATGAATTCCCTTATTTGGGCATCAGGTATACGCCGCAACCTTTGTATCAGTTCCTGTGTAACAGTGAATTAAAGATCGGCCGGCTGGGTGTTCCCAATGCCGGTTATCTCGATGCCACCAACATTTCGCTGACTACAAATGTTGCCCGTCAGGCATCAAGCAACATTTATACTTCCGGTGACCTCTATCTGGAAAAATCAATCGCCGGAGAAGAGGCCTATTCCTATTATGGGGGGGCCCTTGGTTTCAGTCTTAGCTTTGATTTTCTCCAGAGCTGGCAAGTAAAACCATCAACATCGCTGGGAAAAAGGCTATATGAAGCCGACGACCCTTTTTTTGGAGAAACCCGAAATGACACCCGGCTCATGGTGGGGATCACCTTAAAAAAAATCAATCTGGATATATTTGGATATACTCCGGAGGTTGGCGTGAGCTACGAAGAGAATACCTCAAATATCGAATACTACAGTTATTCCAAAATTGGGGTGATTGTAAAATTTGACGAAGTGATGCCGTTATGAGGTTTTTAGATAGTTCGAGAGCTTCGTATAAAGGTCGAATGCAACAAAAAATCGATGGTAATTTTTGTCAAGCCCAGCGAAACAAGAATATTGAAACAGATCGTGCAAATAAATATTTCTAAAGAATGCGCCTTCTGATACAGTCTGCATCCTGATCGAGCGACAACAGTAATGCATGGGGAATGGTGACGCGCTGGCTCCTCATACATTGCTGATCTGTCGGTAAACTTTCGGATATTCCATGTAGCGTCGGTTGCCGGGTAGAGCCCAGTTACCCCCTGCCTGAGGTATTCGAGAATCTCGATTCACAGTTTTTTAAACAAAGACATCGATTTTCAGGAGGACATATCATGAACAAAATTTGTGCGTTTTTCGTTTATGCAGTTATTGCCGTGGCCCTTAGCGGTTGCGGTGCCGCCACTATAAACCCTAATTATACATCTGCCAAACCAGATCTGATGCGTATCGGCGGCGGAATGCCGGATGGTAAAGGACCGGAGACCCTCAACCTGGGCTCCTATTGCCTGCAGGTAACCGAAAAGTGGAATGCCGACGGAAAAACACCGGATAATCAGGTAATATGGACCAAAGACAGCATTCGTCGAGTAATTCCCTGCCCGTAAACTCAATTGCCGGGCAATAAACAGTCAGCGCTTGATCCGACCAGGCATCAAGTTCGATAAGACTGTTGTTTTTAAGTGTGCCTTGTGTGCAATACCCGGCAGGAAATCGATTCTTCTTGGATCGAATCCCAGTTGCAGTCTGGATTGGCCCATCGCTGGCTGCCGGGGAATTATATTTTTCCGCAATTTTTTGTATTTCTTCTCTTTATATAACCATCTCCTGAGCTGTCACCGGTAACATTTGCCCCGGATAGTCAATACTCAGCTGAGAACAATTGCCGCCGCGGTAGTAACTGCTGCGTTGGCCTGACGCCAGATCATTGACATAACGCCATACACTCTGGTAGATTTCAGGGTCAAATTAGTAAGCATTGCTTATTATGCGTATCCCTGATAATACACTTGTTATGAAATATTTTGATCCTGATAAGAGTATCGGCTTTCTTCTCTATGAGGTTTCCCGGTTGATGCGGCGAGATTTTGATGAGCGCGCAAAAACACTGGGGCTTACCCAGGTCCAGTGGCGGGCAATCGTCCATATAGCGAAACAGGAAGGCTGTAATCAGGCGGTACTTGCCGACCAACTGGAAGTTAAACCGATAACCCTTACCAGGCTGATCGATCGACTTGCCGAAGCCGGATGGGTCGTGCGCCTGCCGGATCAGCGGGACCGACGCGCCGTGCAGCTGCATTTGACGGAAAAGGCCCGACCTCTTTTTAAGACTATGCGCGAAGAATTTAAACTTATCCGCGCTAAAGCATTGCAGGGAATTAGTGAAGAACAGCTTGATGTGCTTCTTGAAACCCTGGTGAAAATGAAAGCCAATTTCAATAAATGATACCAATACTACGCCATGTCCACGCCAAAAATAACAGCGGAAAAACAGGAAACAGAGGCAGAATTTTCCACGCCTCATTCTCTGGCCAGAAAAAAACATTTTAAGCGTCGCTTTTTCCTTATCCTCGGTCCTCTCGCGGTCGCTGTGGTCAGTGCTTACATGTATTTGGCCGGTGGACGATTTATCGAGACTGACAATGCCTATATTCAAGCCGACAAGGTGGCGATCACCGCGGAAATATCGGGGCCGATCGTCGCCTTGATGGTCGCTGAAAACGATCACGTAACGCAGGGTACCCCGCTTTTTAAAATTGACGACCGTTCCTGTGTTATCGCCCTTGAACAGGCAAAGGCCAGTTTCCAGGGGGCGTTAGCCGAGATCCGAATGCAGAAAGGCAGCTATCGGCAGAAGACAAATGAACTCGGGCTGGCCCAGAGTAATATCGATTTTGCCCGCAAAGAATATGTGCGGCAGTCAACACTCGAATCGAGTCAGGCTGTGGCCAGGGCCAAACTCGATGATGCTGAGCACAGCCTGCAGGTCAGTCAGTTTCGATTTGCAATCATCAAAAATGAGATGGAACAGATCCTGGCAGGCCTGGAGGGCGACCCGGAAATTTCCGCAGATAAGGTGGCCAGTTATCGGCTGGCCAAGGCCGTGGTGGAGAAAGCTGCCCTGGATCTGGAAAGAACCACCATCGCGGCACCTTTCAGCGGTCGGGTGAGTAAGATTCCTCAGCCTGGCAAGCATGTGGCGCCGGGCACGCCGGTCATGAGCCTTATTGCCGACAGCAGTTTCTGGATTGAAGCCAATCTTAAGGAAACCGAATTGACCCATGTGCATCCGGGGCAAAAAGTAGATATTAAGGTCGATACCTATCCGGAGCACACCTTTACCGGCACTGTGCAGAGCATCAGTCCCGGCACTGGCAGTGAATTTTCCATAATTCCTGCCCAGAACGCTACCGGTAACTGGGTGAAGGTCGTCCAGAGGATACCGGTGCGGATCAGGGTCGTTGAGCAGAGCGGCGAGCAGGTACTCCGTTCCGGGATGAGCACCCAGATCAGCATTGATACCACCTACCAGAGGCCTCTGCCATTTTTGGTCAGCAAAACTCTGACTGCAATCGGCATAACAAGAGATGCCGTGGCTGCACCACAAGGCGCCAGACATTAGTATGCCAGCTGCAGGAGTACAAGCGGTCGATCAGACCCCTGCCCGGGGCCTGATCACGGTGTCGATCATGCTGGCTACCATCATGCAGGCAATCGATACAACTATTGCCAACGTGGCCCTGCCAAGTATGCAGGGAGGCATGTCGGCCACCCAGGATCAGATTTCCTGGGTTTTGACGTCTTATATCGTTGCCGCGGCTATTATGACCCCGGTTACCGGCGTATTGGCAGCCAGGCTGGGGCGAAAAAAGGTCTTTCTGACCTCAGTGGTTGGTTTCACGGTGGCCTCGATGCTCTGTGGTGCCTCCGTCTCCCTCACCGAGATTGTCTTTTTTCGTCTGCTGCAGGGTATTTTCGGGGCAGGACTCGTGCCGCTTTCCCAGGCGGTTCTCCTCGACACCTATCCTCGCGAAAAACATGGTTCGGCCATGGCTATATGGGGCCTTGGGGTAATGGTCGGGCCGATTATCGGCCCAAGTCTGGGCGGTTATCTCACTGAATATTATAACTGGCGCTGGGTCTTCTATATTAATCTTCCCATCGGTCTTATCGCTTTTGCCGGAATCATGGCTTCAGTGCCCGAGAGTAAGACTGACAGTGGCCGCAACTTCGACTACTTTGGTTTTATCCTGCTCAGTGGTGCCATCGGTGCCCTGCAGTTGATGCTTGACCGCGGCCAGTCACTGGATTGGTTTTCCAGCCTGGAAATTGTTATCGAATGCGTTGCCAGTCTGCTGTTTATGTATATGTTTCTGGTGCACACCTTCAGTGCCGAGCAGCCATTCATCCAGCCGAGCATGTTCGCCGACCGGAACTTTGTGGTCGGCCTTATTTACATTTTTATAATTGGTATAACTCTGTACGCTACCCTGGCGTTGCTTCCTCCCTTTATGCAGCAGATGATGGGTTTTCCTGTGGTGACTACCGGCTATGTCCTGGCACCGCGGGGGATGGGGACCATGTTTGCGATGGTGCTGGTGGGCCGACTGATCGGCAGGGTGGATACCCGACTGCTGATTCTCACCGGTCTCAGCCTGACAATTCTGGCCTTATTCATCATGGGCCATTTTACCACCGAGGTTTCCATCCCGGTCATCGTCTGGACCGGGGTCATCCAGGGACTTGGTTTTGGGTTTGTTTTTGTGCCGCTCAGCACCAGCACCTTTGCGACGCTGCCGCCTCATTTCCGTAATGAAGGGACATCGATGTACAGCCTGATGCGCAATATCGGCAGTAGTATCGGCATCTCCGTGGTGGTCACGATGCTGGCCCGGAACACCCAGATAAATCACGCCTTCCTGGCTGAAACAATGCAGCCGTTTCGTCCGGCTCTCGCCCCGGAAAATCTGCCGCAGATATGGGACTGGACGACTACGGCCGGCACAGTTGCCTTAAATGGTGAAGTTACGAGGCAGGCCATGACCATCGCCTATCTGAATGACTTCAGGTTGATCATGTGGATCACCGTCGCCTCAATTCCCCTGCTCCTTATTCTCAAACGAAAAGCGGATTGATTTTCTCCGCAGTTTTTAGTGCGCTATGGCCTCGGTGTTTGTATGTTTACCTGTAATCATCAGTTCTGAATGTCTGGTTCAAAGTTGTCTCGTTTGATTAACTTTTGCAATGGGAGGTATAGCTATGGGTGTCAAAATGATGTTCAAAGGACTCTTTCTCTTCGCCGTGACTGCAGCATTAACTATGAACGCAATGGCTGTCGAATCGATCAAGTTGGGTATCAATGTTCCCCTTACCGGTTTTGCCGCCTCCGACGGTGAATCCGCCTTGAACGGTGCAAAACTGGCAGTAGCTCAGATCAACAAGGCGGGAGGTGTTGACGGCAGGCAGCTGGAACTCGTTGTCTACGATGACCAGGCAAGCCCCAAAGAATCTGTGGCCATCGCCACCAAGCTTATCGAAAAAGACAAGGTTGCGGTCGGCATTTCGTGCAGTTATTCCGGGGCGACACGAGCGGCAGCCGGTGTTTATCAGGCAGCAAAAGTGCCCTATGTTTCTGCCTACTCCATTCATCCCGATATTACCCGGGCAGGCGACTATGTCTTTCGAACCTCCTTTGTTGGCGAAGTTCAGGGACGAGCCGGGGCCAAACTGGCCGGTGAAATTCTGCACAAGAAACGGGCCGTGCTCATTACTCTCAATAATGATTTCGGCGAGTCATTGGCCGCCGGATTCAAGGAAAAATCCAAGGAATACGGAATAACCATCGTCCATGAGTATCCCTACACCATGAAGGACCGGCAATTCGGTCCTATCGTTGCCAGGGTCAAGGCTGACAAGCCGGATGTCATCTATGCTACGGGCTATTATTTCACCGCAGGGCCTCTGGTGACCCAGCTTCGGGCTGCCGGAATTGACGCTACCGTTATCGGGCAGGAAGGATTCGATTCCCAGACCTTCATTGATATTGCCGGAGCGGCTGCGGAAGGGGTGATTATAACCACCTCACTCGACAGGGATTCCAAATCTCAGGAAACCCATGATTTTATCACGCAGTACGAAAAGATGTTTATTCATAAGACCGACATGGTTGCAGCCTCTGGCCACACTGCCGTTAAAGTGGCCGCGGCGGCCATTCAATGTGCCGGCAGTGAAGACAGGACGGCGATCAGGAATTGTATGGCGAAGACCAACCTGGCAGCCTCCACCGGCACGATCTCATTTAACGACCTGGGCGAAATCATTAAAGATGTGCAGGTGCAGATCGTCAAAGACGGCCAGTTTCACCATTTTGCCGTCATAGATGATGCCAAGCTTCTTGCCCCTCCGACCAAGTAATCCTGAATGATGTCCCGGACAGGCTCTCAGCTGCGCGCCTGTCCGGCATAATTGACGTGTTTTGATCTCGTAAAAAGGCAGACATGAACCATGCTGTTTTTTGATCTTTTTATGCAGGGCCTCCTTCAGGGTGGAAATTATGCCCTGATCGCAATTGGCCTGACTCTCGTCTATGGTCTCCTGCGCATCCTGCATGTGGCCCACGCCGGTCTGTATACCCTGGGCGGTTATGTGGCGGTGCTTGTCACCAATGCCACCGGAAGTTTTACTCTGGGATTAATGGTGTCCATGTTTGGCGTTGGTGTGGTGGGTATGGTCATCTACCGTCTTATCTATCAACCCATCCTGAACCGGCCGCCGTTTGTTGCACTGATTGCCTCTATTGGCCTTTTCATTGCCATGGAGGAGATCTATCGCATTATTTTCGGACCATATGGCATCACTTTCATCGATGCCCCCCTGCAGGCTACCTTTGCCTTTGGCGGCACCTATCTTCGTCAATGTGAAATCGGTGCGATGCTCCTGGCCGCATTGCTTATTGCGGGTCTAACTCTTTTTACCAGATATAGCCGCATCGGCATTGCCTGGCGAGCTACCGTAACCGATCCCGGTATGGCGCAGAGTTTCGGGGTTGATGTGCTGCAGGTGCGATACCTCAATTTTTTCATCGGTTCGGCGATGGCTGCCGGGGCGGGATCGATGGTGGCGCTGATGAACAATCTGGTCGAGCCGACCATGGGCAGCGTGCCCAGTTACAAAGCCCTGGCAATTATCGTTCTGGGCGGTCTCGGTAATGTCCGCGGTACCCTTATCGCCTCTCTTGTCATTGGTGTTGCCGAGACATTCGGCACGCTCTATCTGGGCGATTACCTGGATCGGGATTCCATCGCCTTTGCTTTGCTTATTCTGGTGTTGATGGTAAAGCCAACCGGGCTCTTCGCCAAGGGGTAACAGATGGAATACGAGATCAGTTTGTTGACCATGATGGGGATCAGCATCCTCGGAGCTCTGAGCCTGAACATCATCGTCGGCTTCTGCGGTCAGATCAGCCTCGGGCATGCAGCCTTTCTTGGCGTTGGTGGTTATACCTCGGCTCTTTTGACCAAATCCGGGGTGCCCTTTGGGATTGCTGTACCGGCAGGGATGTTTGTCGCCTCCTTGCTTGGAGTTCTGGTCGGTTTTGCCAGCCTGAGGGTTCGGCATGATTTTCTGGCCATAACCACTATGGGAGTCGGTTTTCTCTTTCTGGGGATCGTGAGAAAACAGGATGTTCTGGGAGGGGAAATGGGCATTGCCATGATTCCCGACCCGGGCCTGGGCAAGCTCGGCTATATGGTGCTGGTGCTGCTGCTGGCCGTGGCTCTGGCCCTGTTCAGCATCTATTTAAAACGGACATGGATGGGCTTTACCTTCGATGCGGTGGCGGATGATGAGGATACCGCCGGTCTGTTGGGTATCGATGTCTCCCGCTTTAAACTTATCGCCTTTGCTATTGGCACTGCCTTTGCTGGTCTGACCGGTGCCCTGTACGCCCATAATGTCAAATTTATCGATCCGGAGAGTTTCGGCTTCGTGGAATCCATCACTCTCCTGTCCATGGTGGTGATCGGTGGTGCCGGATCCGTCTGGGGGGTAATTATCGCCGCTGCGGTGCTGAGCATCTTTCCCATGTGGTTTCAGTTCATCGATCAATATAAACTGCTGGTTTACGGCAGCCTGCTTTGCGCAATAATGCTTTTCAGTCCGGATGGTTTAAGTGGTATTTTCACCAGAATGTATAGCTCTATAAAAACAAAGGAATTCAATGCTTCGGGTTGATACCATCACCGTGGTTTTCGGCGGAGTTACTGCGCTCTGCGATGTCAGCTTTACGGTGAAGAAAGGAGATGTTCTGGGCCTTATAGGCCCGAATGGCGCCGGCAAAACCACCTTGATGCGGGTGATCACCGGCACTGTGATTCCTGTTCACGGAACTGTCCGTCTTGAGAATGTCTCTCTAAATAAAAAACCACCCCATGAGCGCATACGCTCCGGCATCGGCATGTCGCAACAGATCGTCCATCCTTTTCGCTCCATGACTGTTATTGACAATGTGGCCTTTGTCGCCGGCTATGCCAAGACCGCCAATCCATTGCGCACTATTTTTAAATACTCAAGAAAAAAGGAAATGCAGAAGGCTCTGGAAATCCTGCAACTCCTGGGCATAGAAGAAGTTGCCGAGTCTATGCCGACTAATCTGCCTCTTGGCTACCTGAAGCGGCTGGAGGTTGCAAGAGCCCTGGCCCTGGAACCGAAGATCCTTTTGCTGGACGAGCCTCTCGCCGGCCTCAACCAGCTTGAAGCAAGGCGACTCGCCGATAAACTGGTGGAGTTGAATCAGCTCGGTCATGCCATACTGCTCATCGAGCATAATCTCAGTGAGGTTGTCCGTATCTGCAACCGACTGGTGGTTATCGACAATGGGAGCAAAATTGGTGAGGGGCTGCCACACGAGGTCATGCACGATCCGGCAGTACGAAGCGCTTACCTCGGGGAGGGCTATCATGCTGCGTCTTGACAGGATGTGTTGCGGTTATGGCAACCTGCTCGTCATCGAGGATCTGTCACTGCATATCACCAGGGGAGAGATCTTCGCCCTCATCGGAGCCAATGGTGCCGGCAAGAGTTCAACGATCATGTCGATAGCCGGGCATGTAGCGGTAAAGTCCGGCAGAATCCTGTTCAAGGAGCTGGACATTACCGCTCTGCCGATAGCCAGACGCGTGCGGTTGGGAATTGCTATTGTCCCGGAGGGGCGACGGCTTTTCTCCGATATGAGTGTTTCCGACAATCTGGCGATGGGCTGTTACGCCCTGCCTAAAAACAGATTGGTCGGTAATCGTGACAAGGTTATGCAGTTGTTTCCAAGGCTTAAAGAACGCAGGAACCAGCAGGCTTCCTTGCTCTCCGGAGGGGAGCAGCAAATGCTGGCCATTGGCCGTGCGCTGATGGCGGATCCCGAGCTGCTCATTATTGATGAACTCTCACTTGGTCTCATGCCTAAGGTAATCGATCTCTGTTACCAGGCTATCACTGCTTTACGGCAAGAAGGGGTTACTATTCTGCTCGTGGAACAGAATACCACCAGGGCTCTGGAGGTTGCGGATCGAATCTGTGTCCTTGAGTCGGGGCGTGATGTCTGGCAGGGAACAGCTGAAGAAGCCGGCAAAGATCCAGCCCTGATTAAAGCCTATCTGGGATTGAATCAGTGATGATTTATATGTTTGTATAACGGTAAGTTCCTCGGCGAGCTTCATCGAGTCCAGTGCTGCGTAGCGGAACGGGGAATGACCAGTTTGGTGGCAATCTCGGTACTTTCAAAGTCTTTGAAAGTGCTGGTTTTGGGTAAATTTTATGTTCAATGGCAGGAAGTCTTACTTTGCAGGTCATGCGCCAGCTGGATTTAGCTCTGAATGCTTATTTCAGCAATCCCTCCACTTGTCTTAGGTATAAAATGAGCTGTTCTTTTTGTGAAGGTGTTAGATTCTGAAACGCTACGCCAACCAGCATCGTAAATTGGACTGGTGTTTCCAGGTTACTCAGTTGTTTTTCATAGATTTTCTTGACCGGCAATTGCTCAAGGTTCAGGCCTGACGTATCATAAATATCCAAGGACCATTCTTGTGAGAACAAACACTTTTTGATACATCTGAATGAAAGGCCTTCGGGGTTGACATTGACGATTTGGCAAAATCCAGCGGGAGTTTTTACAATACCGGTGTTTACATGCACGCGTTTGCTTTTTCTAGGTTCGTTTTTCATGATCGGCAGTTTTGTGTTTTACCTTAACAAACCTTAACTTAGCAAAACCAATTAAACAGATTCCAAAGAAAATCATAGCGGCTGATTCAGGAATGGGTTTTTTGGCGAAAAGAGCTATACCTGCACTTGAACCAAGTATTAAAATTAATAATCCCAGTGCAATCCACAAAATAGATAGTTTATTCATACGACCTCCCCCTTATTGGGATACATTTTATTTCATATCAGATAAGAACAGAAAACGATTTGGAGATATGAAAGGAAATTCCTTTGCGTTGTGGCGGTGTTGCGAGTTGTCTTGTAAATGTACTAGCAATATTCGTGCCTTCCTTGTGTTAATCGATTGCACTCGTGATTTCAGGCAGATAACCACAATGTAGGCATTGTCGTAAGGGATGAAAGTAGTTTTTTCCGGTTTTCTTGTCCTCTTTTCCGGAACTTACAAGATGGTCCTGGTCAATACGGTTTATGATGCAGCTTTGGAAGTGAAAAGACTATAATGCAATTATTATTGGCAACCAAAAAACAAAAATACTGGAGGAACAGAGAGTGATATATCAACTCGATGATAAACAGGTGCAGTTGCCTGAAAATTATTTTATCACAGAGAGTGCTGCGGTGATTGGCAATGTAGCTCTCGGCAATGATGTGAGTATCTGGTTTAATGCGGTGATTCGCGGTGACTCTGAATTAATAGTTATTGGCGAGGATTGCAATATTCAGGATGGTGCAGTGCTGCATACTGACCCGGGGTATCCCATGACCTTAGGTAAGGGCGTTACTGTCGGGCACCAGGCGATGCTCCATGGCTGCATTGTTGGGGATTATAGCCTGATAGGTATAAATGCTGTAGTATTAAATGGCGCAAAAATTGGCAGCCACTGCATCATCGGAGCCAATGCGCTGGTAACAGAGAATATGGAAATTCCTGATGGCTCACTGGTGATTGGATCTCCTGCAAAAATAAAGCGTAATCTGAGTTTTGAACAACAACAGGCTCTGGAAACACAAGCACAACACTATGTACAAAATGGTCACCGTTTCAAGAAAGGTCTCATTCAGGACAATAGAAGCTAAGAGAGTGCATGTGCAATTGCCCGGAACCTCAATATAAACAGGGCACATTTACACCAGTGAAGGCTGTTATTGCAGGGCACCGGAGAGTGTCTCCTCTGGCTCCTGACGCGGCTTGTGAAGAGTTTCTTGTCAAATCAGGAGACCAGGCCCAGGGCCTGACCTCCTGATTTTCGATCGTTAAAGGCTGCTTCAGACTGTTGTCTCGGTCAGCCAGAAATCATGCAGATTGCAGAAACTGGTAGCGTGAATCTTGCCCTTGTAGCCGGCGGGCAGTTCATAGGTCGATTCCGCTTTATCTGTGTGCGTGAATGTTTCTCCCCCGATATAGGTCCCGTCGGCAAGAACCAGGGTGTGCCTGACGATGTAATGGGCTTCAGACATCGGATGCTTCGTGGTGGCTACCGTAACTTTGTTCCCTGCGACGGCGACCATTGGAGCATGAATGCCTTCTTTTCCTGCCCACTTGCCGGGGGCATCTGAGGTAAAGATGACGTTTTTGTATTCGGTTGAGCTGGATGCGAATGCAAGGGGAGCGGAAGCTAAAGCCATGACGGATACTGCAGTTGCGGTGGTCTTGAGAAAATCGCGTCGATCATACATACCTATTCCTCCTGTAGAACGGTTGATAAGATTTGACAGCAGTAGGATGCTAACGTTACAAAAATCCACCAGGTGTATACCGGGTAGACAATTCAAGCATGATTACATCGCACAAGTTGAATCTCAAGATGGCTCAGCAGAAAGTGCCATATGCATCCTCGGGAAGTACTCTTGGGTTGCGCTTTGGTAAAATTTTACTATGCCATCAATACCATAGGGCTCCAACCTTCTTTACACAAGAGACATATCTGAAATTTCGCTCGGAAAAGGTTTTTAACACTGAGCTGTACACCGTATACTCAGAGAATCTTGAAGGAATTTGTCGATGTCGCTCGCCAAGACCTCAGCTTCGCCCCGGTCAAATAACACCGCACGTCGGGCGTATCGGTGGCAGTGGCGGCAATCCTCGCAAAAGGTTTCGGTGCAGCGAATCTTTTGAAAACCATCCAGAAAGTCGGTCAACCCAGCATTGTCAATACGGATGTCAAAGGTCAGCAGGCGACGCCTCAGTTTCAGCATGCGCGACATGAGATGCCGTTCTTCGGTTGTGTAGTGGCGCATCCGCTGCCGTATCTGATCTTCTATGTCACGATGAAAGCCGTCCGGGTCGCCAAGCATTTCCAAGGAAAGGATGTCCAGCAGGTTGCCGTCATAATGCCGGGCGGCATAGGCCCTGGCAGCACGCAGCAGCCATGGTGTCGATCGTGAACGGTCAATAATCTTAAATTCATCAAAGCCCATGGCTTCATAGATATGCAGATCCTCGGGGCGAATCCACCGGCTCATGAGAAAGAGTTCGGGATGCAGAAGGCGCCGGCGGGTGCATTGCCAGAGATAAAAATCAAGAAAGGAATGAGGGTGCCGGCCATGTTCCGAGAGTTGCGATGCGTGGCCGACGCAACTGGCGTGTTCCGCCAGGTAATGGCAATTGTAGATGCATGAGACGTTGACGAACAGCTGCATGTCGCAGGAGAGTCCCGCACGGATTTTTTGCAGCATTTTAAAATCACGATTGAACTCACTGTATGGAATGATGAGTGGATCTATTCCAAGTGCTTCCTGGTACTTCAGCCTCGGTAGATTTGTCGGCCAGCTGAGGACGCTGCCCCGGATCGGCAGGTTTGGGAAGTTATGGCGCACCAGCGCAACGACGGCCAGATTGGCGATTGATACGCTGTCAACCCCCATATCAACCAGCTGGTCAATGAAGTTGAGTATTTGGTTCTTCCCTTCATCGGTTTGTTCCAGATTGCCAAGACAAGGCGCGTTGATAAGGTAGCAAAACGAAATATCGCGCTGCCGGGCAGCATGCACGTAGGCTGTCGCCGAATCCCAGTCTACCGTCGGCAGGACTATACCGGCTCTGCCCCCGCCCACAACATCAAAAGGCATCTTGGCGTAGACGGAAGTGACTTCCGGGATATCGGCAAGCCCGTCCAGCAGTTCCATATCCCAATTTGCAGCGACGCTCAGTTTCATGCAACTCCCCATTTGTATATCTGTTGAATATATGTGCCGGAGGATACTTTGAAATTGATTTCTTGGGCGCACTCAGCACGTAACATACCAAGTAGCCGACGAATCGGGAACTGTTTAGTACCTTACAGATTATTTTATTATTTATTGGCAAAAAAGTAATCTGTGTCAAGTTTCTTATACCGGCTTTGTTCCCTTTTAGCGGGGGTGTTTTCAGGTCGATTCTGCTCAGGTGTCAATTCTCAGATGGCCGTAGGCGGCAAACTGGAACGGCGTTGCCATGGTGAGCGTAAGACTTTTTTCAAGTTGCGCCTCTTTGAGTTGAGCGCGGATCTCATTGATGGTAAACGCTGCATGGAGTGAAAGCAGCATATCATGGCGTAACATTGGTGGTGCATCCGGCAGATATCTATCGACCACGAGCTGAGCCTCCTGGGAATCTGCCGGCCGGACAAGGTCGATAACGAGGACGGCCGCGTTGGGCAGGCCGTATGCGTGGATGGCCTGCCACAGTGCTATGGGGTCGGCAAGGTGATGCAGGAAACTGTTGGAAATGATACTGTTATACCCTTTGTACGGCAGTGACAGCTTGTCCGGCAGGATGCCCTGAAAAAATTGTATCTGCTGCTCCAGTCCCTCCCGTCGAACAGCCATACCGGCCTGGGCCAGCATCTCCGGGGCACCATCCACCCCGTGTATCTCATAGTCGGGGTACAATTTGGCCAGACGCACGGGGATGGCGGCCGGACCGCATCCCAGGTCAAGGATTGTGCCCTTTGGTGTCAAATCGCGGAAGTATTTACGAAAACTTTGGATAAATAACCAACAGGCGTTGTCCAGGTCGGATCCGGCATAGGCCGCCGCCTGCTCTGGACTATTCATCAGTTCCGGTTCAAGAATGCGCTTCATGATGTTTTCTCAGGTTAGGTGGCTTCTGTCGGGCAATATTTTCTTTTGAATTTACATGAAACTGTGTAGTATCGTGACCTCAACGAATCGTAATCGTTCATCAGCACCGATTCTGGTTTGGCTTCGGTCTTTAAGCGTATCACGCATACAGTGCGAAAGACCTTTTTCGCGCATATCCGGTACTGGCAAACGCTTGGAGTCCTGAGGTTATGCAGGATCTTGTTGTTTTCCCATTGGACAGGTACAAAGAATCGTAATAATTTTTTCAAATTAAAGAAAGAAATAGTCAAACAAAGCTCACGTTATGACCCGAAATGAATTAAAAGATAAAATTTTAACCATCCTGACTGAAGATTTTGAATTTGACCAGCCCGGCCTGGAAGACAATCTACGCGACGACCATGGTTTTGACAGCATCGATGCAATCGAACTGCTGGGGAAAATAGAAATCATCCTGGGGTTTTCCCTCACCCGGGAAGAAAAAGAAAAGGCGATGGTTATCAGGACTATCAATGATATTCTTGATTATATAGAAGAAATAAATAAAGCCCACAATCTGGAATAAGGTAATTCAGCCAATCCTGCCACCCCATGAAACGACGTGTTGTTATAACTGCCTGCTCCGCCATTACCCCCATAGGCTACGATAAAAACGATATTATACAAAGTCTCAGATCCGGTACATCCGGCGTGAAAACGCTGCGCGATGACGGTCTGCTGACCAAGCATGTTCATTCCCGCGTCTTTGGCACCGTCGACTATCCCATAGAGTATGGGTTTACCCGGCAATATCGAAAAACCATGGGGCCCGTTGCCTTTTATGCCTGCCAGGTGGCGAAAGATGTGCTGGAGAAATCGGGGCTGGACGAGGCTTTCATCACCTCCGGCAGGATGGGTGTCGCCTTTGGTTCGACCCATGGCAGCCCGACCGTCCAGCGTGAAATCTATAAAACTTTTTTTAACGATCTTGAATCAAAGTTTTCTTCCATCGGCGCCGTTGATTATCTTCGTTCCATGGTGCACACCACGGCGGTGAATATAACCAGAATGTTTGGCATTACCGGGCGGATCATTGCCTCCTCAACCGCCTGCACCACCAGCAGTCAATCGATTGGATATGGGTATGAATCGATCAAGTACGGCATGCAGGATGCGATGATCTGCGGCGGTGCCGATGAATATGATACCACCACGGTGGCGGTTTTCGATAACCTGCTTGCCTGCTCGGTCAACTATAATGCGACGCCGCACTGCACGCCCCGCCCCTTTGATGTCAATCGAGACGGTCTGGTTGTTGGCGAGGGCGGCGGCGCGGTTCTTCTTGAAGAGTACGAATCGGCTAAAAGGCGCGGTGCGACCATTCTTGGGGAAGTCATCGGTTTTGCCTGCAATAATAATGGCGGCGATCTTATCCTGCCTAATCTGGATGGCATTACTACGACCTTGCGCCTGGCCCTGGACGATGCGGGGATACAATCTGCGGATGTCGATTTTGTCAGTGCCCATGCCACGGCCACGAAGATGGGTGATGTGATCGAGGCTCAGGCCATAGCTGCAGTTTACGGGGATCGGCCGCTGGTCACCGGTCTGAAAAGTTATATGGGCCATACCATGGGAACCTGTGGGGTAATCGAGACCATTTTAACTCTCTATATGATGGAAGAGGGCTTTATTGCGCCCACTCTCAATCTGGAAAATGTCGATGAGCGCTGCAATATGCTGCACCACACCCGGGAAATAACCGACACTGAAACGAGGATAGCAGCCATTCAAAATTTTGCCTTTGGCGGAGTGAATACCTGTCTGCTTATAAAAAATGGAAGCTACGCAGACTCGTAACAATACGTTCAGACGTTGGGTGGATCGTTGCATTGATTGCTGGGCAACTCTTACCTGCTGGGCCTGGTTTATCTTTGGTTACTTCCTGTTTTTTTCCTGGCGCTATATCGCCGCAGCTCTTTTCGCTAAAGACCAGCAGGCCCGGTTTCAAAGAATAACTAATCAATTTTACGGTATTTTCTTTCGGATTGTCAGGGGCACCGCTCCGCGTCATCGTATCTTTATTGACGATGAAGTGGCGGCAATCCGATCAGCGGTCATTGTCTGCAACCATCTGTCCTACCTCGATCCGCTGCTCATGATTGCTCTTTTTCAGCACCATAAAACGATTGTTAAATCGCGTTTTTTCGGCATGCCGATCTTTGGCTGGATAATTAAAAAATCCGGCTATCTGCCCTCTACCAGTGAGGGACGTTTCTCGAAAATGATGATTGAGCAGATGGAGCAAATGCCAACGTTTCTGGCATCCGGGGGCAATCTTTTTGTCTTTCCCGAGGGAACCAGAAGCCGGGACGGGAAATTGGGCACATTGAACAATGGAGCGTTCAAGATCGCCCGGATGTGCAGGGCGCCCATCTATGTCCTGCAGATACAAAATACCGATAAGCTTTTTATCCCGGGAAAGTTCCTGTTTAATACCCGGATAAAAAACACCATCAGTGTTAAAATTATCGACCGGATCAGGCCTGACTATGAAAACGATCGTCCCTCTGCAGCTCAGCTTGAGCAGCGGGTACGGCAGGCTTACGCCGGGAGGCCGGTATGAAAATTGTTTTGATCTCCATGCCGGATGTGGTGCCGATTATTATTCACGAGGCGGCAGTGCATCTGCCAAATCACGGAATAGCAAGTATTGGCGGTAATATTGATGCGGAGCATGAGGTCTATCTCATTGATCTTGTCCGTAAACGCCGCTCGATAAAAAAATATCTCAGCAAGGTACTGAAAAAAATTGTGCCCGATCTGGTTGGTCTTTCCGCCATGGCCTGGCAGTATGATACCTGCACTAAAATTGCCCATTTAATCAAAGAGCTTCTACCCGAGGTCAAAATAGTTGTCGGCGGCTATCATGCCACCCTGATGTATGAGGAGATTGTTGCCTCTGATGAGGCCAGATGGATCGATTTCATTATTCGGGGGGAAGGGGAAGAGCCTTGTCGGCGACTGGTGAACGCCCTGGCCGGAGATGACGAATGTGCCGATATTGCCTCTTTGTCCTATAAAAAAAATGGAACCTTTGTCCACAATCCCCAGGGGGGAAATCTCGACCTCAGCACCTTGAAACTGCCGATCCGGGACAAGCGAAGATTGACCCGGGGGTACCATATGGTGCACTCCCACATTGAGCTCATCGAGACCTCGCGCGGCTGCACCCGTTCCTGTAATTTCTGTTCGATGCGGCATATGTACGGCCGGACATTCAGGACTTTTCCTGTCAGTCGGGTGCTTCAGGATATTGATGATATTTATTATAAACGAAAAACCAGAACGATATTTATAACCGATGATAATATGGTTCTCGACCCGGCCCGGGTTATCGAGTTATGTGACGCCATCATCTCCAGACAGTATAAGGGCCTGAAGATATTCGTTCAGGCCGATTGTGTGACCATGGCCAAAAATGAGGAAATGGTCAAAAAGATGGGTGCGGCCGGGTTTCGCTCGGTATTTCTCGGTATCGAGAATGGATCGAAAAAAAACCTGGCCGCTGCCGGCAAAGGCGATATTGTGGAGCATTCGAAAAAGGCCATAGAGAACTGTCATAAATATGGAATGATGGTTGTTGGTGGACTTATCTTTGGTTTTCCTGAAGATGATGAAAACTCTATCCGGGAAAATTATGAATTTTTTAAGTCCATTCATGCCGATGCCGCGTACTGCCAGGTTCTGACTCCGTATCCAAAAACTGCGATACGCCGGCAGCTTCTTGAAGATAATCTTGTAACCAATCAGGATGATTATAAAAAGTACAACGGATTGTGGGCCAATGTACGGACCAGATATCTCGATTCCGCGCAGCTCCAATATCAGTTCTGGTATCAGCGTCAGGTGGTTCTGGGCTGGTGGGATCCACCGGCGGAGGTCAAAAGGCAGGGCTGGCTCTGGATATCTATCTGGCGGTTTATTTTCAAACCTTTTTTGAAAATTTATTATAAAAGAGCAATGCAGAAGTACGGCTGGGCAGGGCGTTACGAGAAAGAAGTGCGAAGATGGGAGAATATGAACAGGTTCAGGGATATCGAAAAATATTAGTGACTTAGAAATAGCATTCTTGTTTTTTGAGAAGGTTATTTCGTGAAGGAACTTATCCCGGCTCCTATTATATCTACCGGGGCTAGTGACTTAGAAATAACATTCTTGTTTTTTGAGAAGGTTATTTCGTGAAGGAACTTACACCCCTCAAGGGGGGACTAAGAAGAGTCCCGGCTCCTATTACATCCACCGGGGCTAGTGACTTAGAAATAATCCAATCCCACAGGCAGGCTTTAATCTCAATGCAAATATATAATCTCGATTTTACCGAACAGCAGATTCGTGAGGCGGTAGCGGCGGACAGGCTGCTTTCCATGGAGATAGAATTCAGTCGGGTCTGTAACTTTCACTGCTCCTACTGCTATGTCGATGAGAAAGTAGACACCAGCAATGAGCTTTCCAGAGCTGAAATCAAAGATGTTATCCTCCAGGCCAAAGAGCTGGGGGCACGAAAAATTATCATTTTGGGCGGCGAGCCCTCCATTTATCCGCATCTTGTTGAGATGTTGGACTTTCTTGGTGAAAATCACCTTGATGTTGAAATGTTCACCAATGGTTCCGGGATAGATCAAGAGCTGGCTGCTGTTCTGGCGGAACACAAAGTCCGGATTGCCTTGAAGATGAATTCAAGAAATGAGCAAATTCAGGACAAGCTGGCTGGGAAAAAAGGCGCCTTTCAAATAATAAACAAGGCCCTGTCCACCCTGCAGGAGGCTGGTTACCCGTCTCGGGAGTTGTTTCTGGCTATCAGCACGGTTATCTGTCGACAAAACATCAAAGAATTACCCGCCTTGTGGCAGTGGCTGCGGGAGGAAAATATTGAGCCGTATTTTGAAATTATTACTCCGCAGGCCAACGCCCTGGAAAACAGCTGGCTTGGTGTTGATCCTCAAGAACTCAAAGAACTCTTTGGCCAGCTCTCGGCAATCGATCAGCAAAAATTTCATCGCGACTGGGACCCACAGCCCCCGCTGGTCGGCAACAAATGCATGCGCCACCAGGTATCCTGCGTGGTGACTTCGGTTGGTGATGTAATGCCCTGTGTCGGGGTGACCATTGCTCTTGATAATATCCGCCAAAATAAACTCGGTCATATCCTGAAAAACAGTGAAGTGGTCAACAATTTGAAAAATTACCGCGAAATGATCAAAGGGGAGTGCAAGAGTTGTGAAAAGGCCGCCGAATGTTACGGCTGCCGTGGAGCAGCATATCAGCTCACCGGTGATTATCTGGCTGCCGATCCTACCTGCTGGCGAAATTCTACCGGCAAATAATTACCTTTTCCCATTGAGAAAACAACCAAACGATTATGAAAAAATATCCAGTTTTTCTTTTGCTTACAGCGGTTTTTGTCATAGTTTCCAGCGCCCACATCGCCTACAGTGAAACTAAAGTTCCCGCCAAAAAAGAGATGTCCACCGGTCAGGCCATTGTCCTTGGCATAGTGGAGGGATTGACGGAATACCTGCCGGTCAGTTCGACCGGGCATCTGCTCCTGGCGGAAAAGATTATGGGCATCGGTGAAAACAAGACCCTTTCGGCCAGCGAACAGGAGCAGGACAAAGAGGCAGTCGATGCGTATACCATCTGTATCCAGGCGGGTGCGATCATTGCCGTGCTTGGCCTCTATTTTCGCCGGGTACTGCAGATGCTGCAAGGGGTGCTGGGCCGCAGCCCGGAGGGGCTGCGGTTATTTATCAATGTGGCTGTCGGCTTTCTGCCGGCGGCGGTCATTGGTCTGTTGTTTAATAAAATCATCAAGGCCTACCTCTTTGGTCCATGGCCGGTGGTTATCGCCTGGCTGGTGGGAGGTCTGGCCATCCTTGCGGTCAGCTTCAGAAGGCAGAGGTCAAATTATAAACAGACTGTCGGGACGCTTGATGGCCTGCGTTGGAAGATGGCGCTGATCATTGGTTTTGCCCAATGTATCGCCATGTGGCCGGGGGTCAGCCGCAGCCTGGTGACCATCGTTGGCGGAGTTCTGGTGGGATTGAGTCTGCCCGCTGCCGTTGAATACAGTTTTTTGCTCGGGGTGGTCACTTTAGGAGCAGCAACTGCCTATGACGGCCTCAAACATGGCCAGATCATGCTGCAGACTTTTGACGCGCAGTCCCTGGCTGTCGGGGTGTTTTTTGCCTTTATTGCCGCGGTGGTGTCAGTGAAATGGATGGTGTCTTATCTGAATCGCCACGGCCTGGCTATCTTCGGGTATTACCGGGTGGCGCTGGCCCTGATAACTGCAGTTTTGCTGGTGACCAATGTAATTTGAAGTGGTTTCACCTTTGCAGGATCAAATCCAAGGCATCTTCCGCCGCGTTATTTTGATTTACCGGTCAACCGGGGTTGAGATTTGGCAACTTCGACCAGCGTTTCCAGGCGAACCAGCCTGCGGTCGTGTTCCCGCAACTCCTGCGAGATTTCAGTGAGGATGTTGCCGGCGCGCTCTACCTTATCAGTTAAGAGCAGAACTTCTTTCATTGCCGAAATGACATCTTTTAAGGTACTCATGCTGCCTTTCTTATCTCAGTCAGGATTTTTTCAGCATCCGCCAGACCTCGCTCAAGCGATACCTTAGCCCTGGCGGTTGCCTGAACCACTTCCGCCACCAACAGAGACAACAATTCCTCATCTTCGTTACTGGCTGGTTTCTGCCGGCAACGGTCCCGGACGAGCTGTGATAAACTGACCCCCTCTTTTTTCGCTTCCCTGGTCAGAAAGGCTTTAAAATCAGGAGTTCCCAATATGGTGATTCGTTCTGTTTTGACCGACATTCTGCAACCTCCGCCATTTTGTTTAACATTGTAATGTTAATTGTAATGATTGCGACGGTGATTGCAATAAAATAATGGGTGCAGGAAGGTACAAGTCCTGCCCTTTTTTATTTTTCACCCGAATACCAAAAGATTTTTTACCAAGAGGTTCGCTGCATACCGCAACAAAATGAGTGTAAAGAACTTGCGAAAATTATTAGGAAAGGATAGTTTTTTCGGCACCCATCTTCGGTTATGGGCGTGGAGTAAATTGTGATGGCAGGCAACGTGACTCGCAGTTTTTTCCCGCTCGCGTGGTATTGCCCTATTTTCCGATCAACTACCGTACAAGGAGGCCTCGATGCGTATCCGAACAACTTTCATGACCTTAGCTGTCTGTCTTGCTTTCTGCTCCAGCCATGCGTTTGCCAAGACAACCGTTAACATTGCCGTGGTTGTCAACCCAACCTTTGTGCATACTCAGGCTGCCAACTGGTTTAAGGAGGATGTGGAAAAGAATTTGCCTGGTAAGTATGACATCGCTGTGCATCATTCCGGCGCGCTCGGGAGCGAGACCCAGGTACTGCAGCAGATTCAGCTTGGTACCACGCAGATGTCGGTTTGCACCACTGGGCCGATTGAAGCGTTTGTCCCTGAGATGAAAGCCCTGGAAATGCCCTTTCTGTTCCCATCTTATCAGGCGGCCGATACTGTGCTCGATGGTCCCATCGGTCAGGATCTGGCCGGGCGTCTCGATAAACAGGGCTTTACTGTTCTGCATTTTCTTGACAATGGGTTCCGTAATGTAACCAATTCCAAGAAACCGATCAAATCCCCCAAGGATCTGGCCGGCATGAAAATCAGGACCATGGAAGCGCCTACCCATCTGGCGATATGGCGCGCCCTCGGTGCCAACCCCACCCCGATGGCCTGGCCTATCTTCACTGCCCTGCAACAGGGGGTGATAGATGGTCAGGAAAATCCGATTGCCGTTATCTACGCCGCCAAACTGAATGAAGCCGGGCAGAAATACCTGACTCTTTCCCGTCATGTCTATTCGGCGCTGGTGTTTATCGGCAACAAAGCATTTATGGATGGGCTTCCCGAAGCAGATCGCAAGGTGTTCCTCGATGCCGCTCGCGATGCCGCATTGCGCGGGCGTTCGTTTATCCGTGATAACGAAGCCAGACAGCTTGCCGAACTGCGGGCCGCCGGCATGGAGATTGAAGAACATCCGGATATGGACGCTTTCCGGAAGGCTACCGAGCCGGTTCTGGCAAGTCTGAACGGGGAGTCGAAAAAGATTGTCGAACAGATACAACAGGCAGTGAAGTGAATAATGCGGAAGCTAAAGGGCCGGCACCCGCTGATCTCTGCATTATTGAGCGGATCAGCGGTCTGGTCAACAGGTTGGTGGAACATCTTCTGGTTGTTACCGGGGCTGCTATTTGTCTGATTCTTTTTGCCCAGGTTATCTGGCGTTATCTTGGTTCGTCGCTGGGGTGGTCGGAGGAGGTGAGCCGCCATCTCCTGGTGACCATAACCTTTCTCGGCAGCACCGCAGCATACAAGCGTGCTAATTTTATTGGCTTGCGGGGGGTTGGTCAGTGGTTTGGTCCGAACTGCGAACGAATAATTCTGGTGTTCTTGCAGTTGCTGACCTTTGTCTGTTTTGCGGCACTTTCCTGCTTTGGGGTGATGTACACCTTGAAGGCCTGGCACCATAGCACCGCCTCCCTGCAGATTCCGATGGCCATTCCCTTTGCCGTCATTCCCCTGGCCACCGCAATTCTGGTGCTGCACACTGCGGCCGATATGGTAAGGACGGTGCGAGGCAGAAAGCAATGATCGTCGTTGCCTTGTTTTTGCTGCTTTTTCTTCTGATCGCGCTTGGGATGCCGATTGCGCTGTCCATTGGTATTCCAGCTATTGGTCTGATCTTGACGCCCGGGGTGTTCCCGGCAACAGTACCTTTTACAGCCCTTGGGCAGACTATTATTCAACTGCTCTTTGCCGGCGTAGATTCCTTCGATCTGCTGGCGGTGCCTCTGTTCATGTTGGCCGGGGCGATCATGGAACGAGGCGGGATCTCGCGGCAGATCATCGATTTTTCCGACAGCCTGGTGGGGTGGCTGCCGGGTGGACTGGCCTGTGCCAGCATTGTCGCCTCAATGTTCTTTGCCGGAATTTCCGGTTCAGCCGCCGCCGATACCGCAGCCATCGGGGCGGTGGTTATTCCGGCGATGGTCCGCCAGGGGTATCCTCCAGCCTTTGCCGCCGCAGTGGTGGCGGCGGGGGGCGCGCTTGGGGTTATCATCCCGCCGTCGATCCCGATGGTCATTTTCGGTTTTTTGACCAATGTATCAATCGCAAAACTGTTCATGGGCGGCATGATAGTCGGCATCTTTTTAGGCCTGGTGTTGATGCTCATCGCGGCTGGGATATCCTGGCGTATGGGCTACGGCAACCGCAGAAGTTTTTCCCTGGCGAGCGTCGTTGAGGCATTCCGCCGCGCTTTTTGGGCGCTCTGGGCTCCGGTTATTGTCCTTGGCGGTATTCTGACGGGTATTGTGACCGTCACCGAGGCGGCGGCACTTGCTGTTTTTTATGCCCTTTTTGTCAGTCTGGCGATTAATCGTGAGCTGAAATGGGCCGATTTGCCCCGTCAGATTCTCCGTTCGCAGATCACCGCGGCGACCATTCTGCTGATTATTGCCATGGCCAAGGTGTTTACCTGGCTGGTGGCGATGAAGCAGACCAGTCAGCTGCTCGGTGCGGTGATGATGAATCTCGGCCTGCCCCCGTGGGGCTTATTGCTGCTGGTGATGGCTGGTCTGATGGTAATCGGCTGTGTCATGGAAACCACGGCGGCCCTGATTCTTCTTGTGCCAGTGCTGATTGCCCTTACCCCGCAGCTGGGCGTCGATCCGACCCAGTTCGGGGTACTGATAGTTACGAATCTGGCCATAGGCATGCTGACGCCGCCGATAGGCATCTGTCTTTTTGTCAGCTGCGGCATTTCCGGTGCGTCTCTTGGCCAAACGTCGAGGGCAGCTCTGCCTTTTGTTCTGGCTGCTTTTTTTATACTGGTGCTGACCAGCCTCTGGCCGCCCCTCACTCTTTGGCTGCCTTCTCTCGTTTATCCCTGAAAATCATATAAATCCTGCAGAGCTTTTTGGCAGGTTTACAGTTCCACCTGGTTTCCCAGTTCTACCACCCTGTCCGGCGGCAATTTAAAGAACGAGCTGGCATTCCAGGCATTGCGGGACATGAAGATAAAGAGGTGTTTTCGCCATTGGGCCATTTTTGCCGGACCAGTTGCCAAAAGGTTTTCACGACCAAGAAAGAACGAGGTGGAATAGATATCGACAGACAAGCCCTTATTGCTGAGCTGGTCGATTACTGTTGAGATGTCCGGTGACTCCATAAAACCATATCCGACGGTGATTCGGTAAAAACCTTCCCCAAGATCCGTTATGGCAACACGGTCGTCGGCAACGACTGTCGGCGTTTCCATCGATACTACGGAAAGCAGGAGAATCCGCTCATGCAAGGCTTCGGTGTGCTTAAGATAGTGCAGCAGAGAATAGGGGATGCCATCCGGTGATATCGACATGAAGACAGCAGTGCCGGCGATGCGGGGAGGGCTGTGTTCGGCGATATCCCGTAAGAAAACATCTGTCGGTAACCGCATCAAACGGTAGTGGTCGGCGAGCAGGGCCCGGCCGTCACGCCAGATTATCATGCTTGTTGCGAGACAGGCGGCGATGCAGATTGTTATCCAGCCACCGTCCGGTACTTTGAGGATGTTGGCCCCAAAAAAGGCCAGATCGAAAAACAGGAAGAAGCCGAGCAGACACGCGCTCTTCCAGAGAGACCAGTGCCATTTGATCCGGGTTACCTGGAAAAACATGAGTGAAGTGACAGTCATCGTGGCAGTCACGGCAAAACCGTAGGCTGCCGCAAGCCCACTCGATTTTTCAAACACCAGCACCAGGGTCAGAGTGGCAATCATGACCAGCCAGTTGACTGTTGGTATATAGACCTGCCCCTTGGAGTGTTCCGAGGTGTGGATGATCCGCATTCGTGGAGCAAAGCCCAGTTGAATGGCCTGTTGGGTGAGAGAAAAGACTCCGGAAATCAGCGCCTGTGAGGCAATAATAGTAGAAATGGTGGCCAGACCGACCAGCGGATAGAGCATAGATTTTGGGGCTAAAGCATAAAATGGATTGACGTTGGCTATGTTCGGGTCATGCAGCAGAAGCGCTCCTTGACCAAAATAGTTGAGGACCAGACCAGGCAGAACAATGCCATACCAGGAAAGCCGGATAGGAAGAGAGCCAAAGTGACCCATGTCGGCGTATAATGCTTCACAACCGGTGATACAGAGAACAACTGAAGCAAGAGAAACTATGCCGTGAATATGATTAACTGCAAAAAAATGAACCGCACATGCCGGATTCAGGGCCGCAAGAATTTCCGGATGATTGACAATGGACCGCAAACCTAAAAGACCAAGGGTGATGAACCAGACAATCATTACCGGTCCAAACATTCTGCCGATAATCGTGGTGCCAAACCGCTGCACCGAAAAGAGCATAAAGAGGATCAGGCAGGTTATCGGGACAACGTAATCGGCTACTGCTTCGGTGGCCATGTTCAGTCCTTCAATAGCGGAGAGTACCGAAATAGCAGGCGTGATGACTCCATCTCCATAGAGCAGTGACGCGCCAAAAGCCGCCAGTATAGTGAGGACAGCCCATTGTCTTCTATTGTTTCTCAGCTTACCGCGCAGCATCGCCAGGAGTGAAAATGTTCCACCTTCACCCTTGTTGTCCGCGCGCAGAATCAAGCTCACATATTTCAGGCTGACGACGATAATGAGTGACCAGAAGACCATCGACAGGATTCCGGTAATATTGGCAGGAGTGACTGCTACCCCGAATTTGCCGGAAAAGCATTCCTTGATGGTGTAAAGAGGGCTGGTGCCGATGTCACCGTAAACAATGCCAAGTGCTGCCAGGGAAAGACCGGCAAGTCCGGGTTTGCCCGACGATGAGGTGGGTGGTAAGGTGACGCCAGACTGGTCTTTATGGACGGTTGGCGGAGGTGAAGATCGCATTACACAGCTCCAGGGCCCTTGAAAGAGTACCCTCAGGAAGGTATTGAAAAGAGCACCCGACGAGCGAGTTTTTAAAATAATCCCGGTTTCTTGAGTTTACCGGGGGGAGTCGGCTGTTCCATTCTCCCCGTAATATATCTCCTCAGGGGTGAGGTGGCAAGCAATTGATTGGGCCGGTAACGATAGTATCAGATAAAGAGGAGACAATTCCGATCGTTGCATTTGATCTTTTTGGGTGTGCCCTCAACTTTTTGTACCTCTCCAAGAGGACTCAAAAGGAACAAACAAAAAAAGTAATGCCTTGACATTGCAGTTAGATTCACCTAAAGATGCGTGCGTAATATTTTTTGCAGGGGTGGCACTGTGGCCTGAGAAGATACCCGTTGAACCTGACCTGGATAACACCAGCGTAGGGAATTGCAGAAATGTCTCTTGTGATTTTCATTTCTTCGATCTGTCCGCTCGGCCTTTCTTCCTGCTCAACCAGCGAAAGCCTTTATCATCTTTACCGGTCGAGTTATGCTATGGTCAATCTTGCCCTGAAGGCTGCGGAAAATCTGCAGCTTATTCGAAAAAACAAACCACTTATCCATAATATCACCAACTTCGTGGTGATGAATTATACCGCCAATGTCCTGCTCGCCATGGGAGCGTCGCCGGTTATGGCCCATGCCACAAACGAGGTGGAGGATATGGTCGCTTTTGCCGGAGCCCTTGTGCTCAATATCGGCACCTTAACTGAAGACTGGGTGGCATCTATGGTGATAGCCGGTGTACGGGCGACGGCATTGCACAAGCCGATAATCTTGGATCCTGTCGGTGCTGGGGCGACGCCATTTCGAACGGCCGCTGCCAGGACCATCATAGACAAGACCATGGTCAGTGTTATTCGTGGCAATGCCTCGGAAATTTTGTCTCTTGGCAGTGACAAGACGACGACTAAAGGCGTCGATACGACCAATACCGTGCAAGATGCGGCAGTGAGTGCTTGCCTTCTGGCAAAAGAGTTACATACCATCCTGGCGATTACCGGGCCGATAGATCTGGTTACCGATGGCAGCCGAGTCGTCAATATTGCCAATGGCCATGCCCTGATGCCGTACGTTACCGGGACCGGTTGCTCCGCCACCGCCGTGATCGGTGCCTTTGCCGCAGTAGATAGCGACTTCCTGAGCGCAGCCGCGACCGGCCTGGCATTTTTCGGCCTGGCAGGAGAGATGGCGGCAAAGGCCGCTCATGGACCTGGCACATTTATGATGCATCTTCTGGATGCCCTCTATATCATGACACCGGAACAGCTTGCCAAGGGATGTCGTATCTATGAAAGCTAATCCTGCCCGGATCAAAATTGATTATTCCTTGTATTTAGTGACCGATAGAAGCCTGTCGCAAGGGCGCTCTACTACTGAAATTGTCACTGCTGCAATCCGCGGGGGTGTTACCTGTGTCCAGCTGCGGGAGAAGCATTGTTCCACCCGGGAGTTTATAGATGAGGCTCGCAGCCTCCAGTTGCTTTTGCAGCACCACCGAATTCCTCTGATTATCAATGACCGGCTGGATGTGGCTCTGGCAATCGGTGCCGATGGCGTCCATCTCGGCCAAAACGATATGTCTCTTGCTGATGCGAGGCGCCTTGCCGGGGAGAAGATGATTATCGGCATTTCCGCAGAAAATATCGATGATGCAATTATCGCCGAACAGGAAGGTGCGGACTACATCGGCATAAGCCCGGTCTTTACAACGGACACCAAAGCTGATATTGCCGCACCCCTGGGGCTTGAAGGAATTCGACTGATTCGCCGGGCTGTCAAAATCCCGCTCGTCGGTATTGGCGGTATCAATGTCGGCAATATCCGTGATATAGTACGGGCAGGAGCAGATGGTGCGGCGGTTGTATCGGCGATCGTTGCCGCAGCTTGCCCTGAGACGGCTGCGGCACAATTGAAGCAGCTTCTCCTGCAGGAGCCTGACGGGCTGAAGAGTGTTGAAATCCCGCCGCTAACATTTATCAACAGGAAGAGCATGAAAACAGTCATTAATAAAAAATATCACCGGGTCTTGACTATCGCCGGTTCAGACAGCGGCGGGGGGGCAGGGATTCAGGCGGATCTTAAAACCATAGGCGCCAACGGCTGTTATGGTATGAGCGTTATTACCGCACTCACCGCCCAAAATACCGTTGGTGTCAGTGGTATTCACAGCGTGCCCGCCCAATTTGTCCAGCAGCAGATGGAAGCAGTGCTTGGCGATATCGGTACGGACGCCGTGAAAATCGGTATGCTCTTTTCGCCGGTGTTGATTAAGACTGTCGCTGCGCAGCTCAAAAAATTTGATGTTACCAATATTGTGTTAGATCCGGTTATGATTGCTCAAAGCGGCGATAAACTCCTCCAGGATGAGGCTGTTGATGCTCTCAAAATCCATTTAATCCCCATGGCCTCTCTTATCACCCCGAACGTGCCGGAAGCCTCTGTGCTTTTAGGTCGTGAAATTACCTCCATGGATATGGTCTGCGAGGCAGCGAAAGAACTCTGCAGTTTGGGCTGTGCCAATGTGTTGATCAAAGGAGGTCATCTTGACGGGGAGGATAGCGACGATTGTCTGTACCTGGGTGAAAGGGAGGAAATGATTTTTCTGTTCGCCAAACGGATTGCGACCAATAACAATCATAGCACCAGCTGCACCTTGTCTTCAGCAATCGCATCAAACCTTGCCAAAGGCGACAGCATCATCACCGCCGTTCGTAAAGCCAAACAGTATATTACCGGGGCAATTGCTGCCGGTGCCGGCTATACAATAGGCAAGGGACATGGTCCGGTCCATCATTTTTATCAATTTGAACAGATAAAGCAGTGAGTGTTGACAGCCTGGCAGCAATTACCAAAAAGCATAAACAGGCCCCGGCAATAGTTTTTGACAATGTTTCGCTTACCCTCGCAGGTCTCCCGCTCTTTGACAGGTTGTCCCTGACTGTTGGCGGTGGACAATGCACCTGCATTCTTGGCCCCAGCGGCTGCGGCAAGTCAACGTTGCTGCGGCTGATATCCGGGACCACCTCTTTTCGGTATCAAGGGACAATTACAATTGACTCCGGGGCCGAGAAAAACAAAATCGCCTGGATGAGCCAAAATGATCTATTGCTTCCCTGGCTGTCGCTCCTGGATAATATTCTACTTGGCGCAAAGCTGCGCCATGAGGAGTCTGCAGCGCTTCGCAGCCGGGCACGTCACCTGATGGCCGAGGCGGGTCTTGCCGGATATGAGGATGCCCTGCCGGCGACTCTCTCCGGAGGGATGCGCCAGAGAGGTGCCTTGTTGCGAACCCTTATGGAAGACCGGCCGGTGCTGCTGATGGATGAGCCTTTTTCCGCCCTCGACGCCCTGGCTAGGATGAAACTCCAGGATCTTTCCGCCAGACTTACCCGTCATGCAACGGTGCTGCTGGTAACCCATGATCCAATGGAGGCCCTGCGCATGGGGCAGACCATTGTGGTCCTGTCCAGGAGGCCGGCTCAGGTGAAAAGTGTTGTTGCCCTTGCTGGAATTCCCCCGAGAAATATAGACGATCCGGAAATTCAGGCCAACTTGAGTGTTTTGCTCAGTCAGCTTATGGATGAGAGCGACAGGTGAACGCAATCAGGCTGACACTTCTCGGCGGTGGCCTTTTGCTGCTCTGGCAGTTACTGGTCTTTGTTACCGACGCTCCGCATTATATCCTGCCTGGGCCGATGCCGGTTTTTTATGCCATCGTCAGTCACTGGTCATTGTTACTGCAACATCTTCAGACTACCTTAACGGAAATAATCCTCGGCATAATCCTTGGCAGCTTTTTAGGAGTTGCTGCGGCGCTTATAATGACTCTTTCGCCATTGCTCAAGCGCTGGCTGTTACCCGTCCTGGTTATCAGCCAGGCCATTCCTGTTTTTGCTCTCGCACCCATTCTTGTGCTCTGGTTTGGCTATGGTATGGCATCGAAAGTGGCAATGGCAGTGCTCATCATCTTTTTTCCGGTGACCTCATCATTCTATTACGGCATGCAGCGAACGGAACCGCAGCTGCTCGAGTTGGCGCGAATCATGGACGGTCGGCCGATGGCCATAATGCGCTTTATCGTCATTCCCTCGGCGCTGCCCGCCTTTGCCTCAGGTTTGCGGGTAGCAACAGCAGTGGCGCCCATCGGAGCCGTGGTTGGCGAATGGGTTGGCTCGAGTGGTGGACTGGGCTTTTATATGCTGCATGCCAACGCGCGAATGCAGATTGATCTTATGTTTGCGGCACTGGCACTGCTCTCTGCGGTTTCGTTGCTTCTCTATTTTATCATTGATTTTGCTATGGAGAAGCTCATTTTCTGGGATAAAAAAGGAGTCCAACAATGAAAAAAACAGGCATGATGCTCTTACTCACCCTGATGATATTTATGACTGGAGCGGCAACGCAGGCGATGGCACTGGAAAAAGTGACGGTCTTGCTGGACTGGTTTGTCAATCCCGATCACGCTCCCCTGTATGTAGCCCTGGAGAGAGGATATTTTGCCGATCATGGCCTGGAGGTAAAAATTATTGCCCCCTCCAATCCAAACGATCCACCCAAGCTGGTTGCAGCGGGAAAGGCGGATATCGCCGTTTCTTACCAGCACCAGCATCAGATGCAGATTGATCAGGGCTTGCCCCTGGTGCGCATCGCAACTTTAATTGCCACCCCGCTTAATGCCTTAGTCGTCCTTGCCGATGGTCCGATTCACTCCCTGGCCGATCTGAAGGGTAAAACCATTGGCTATTCGGTCGGTGGTTTTGAAACCGTACTCCTCAAAGTGATGCTCGCCAAAGCTGGTCTCAGTCTTGCCGATGTGAAGCTGGTCAATGTCAATTTTTCTCTGTCTCCGTCTCTTCTTACCGGCCAGGCCGACGCGGTGATCGGCGCCTTTAGAAATTTTGAAATCAATCAGATGGACATCGAAAAACATCCCGGCAGGGCGTTCTATGTTGAAGAAAATGGCATACCGGCCTACGATGAGTTAATTTTGGTGGCGAATAAAGATCGAATCGGCGATGCCAAATTGCGCAATTTTGTCGATGCCCTGGAAGAGGGCGTGCAGTATTTAGTCAATCATCCGGATAAAAGCTGGCAACTGTTCATCAAAGGCGAGAGGAAGAGTCTTGATGATGAACTGAATCGACGCGCCTGGAGAGATACCTTGCCGCGTTTTGCCCTCCGGCCCGGCGCCCTGGATCATCATAGATATAAGCGCTTCGCCGAGTTTTTACAGGAGCAGGGGACGGTGAAAAATGTTCCGCCGCTGGCCACCTGGGCGGTTGAACTGCCCTAGGAACCTGTCGGGTTATTAACGGAGGCTCTTCTTTATGGTCAACATCATGCATACACAACTTTTAGACAAGCGCCGGGATGCCGTGGCGATATTTCAAGCGGGCCTTCTGGCTGTTGCTCCCGGTGCGGCAATCAAAAAATATTGCCGGCTTGAAGAAGGTGTGCTGATTGTTGATGGCTGCAGATATGAGCTTGATCTGTTTACCCGGGTCATTGTGGTAGGGGCCGGAAAAGCTGGCGCCTCAATGGCCCAGGCGATAGAGGAAATCTTAGGCGAACATCTTTCTGAAGGGATAATTTCGGTAAAGTACGGTCATCTGGAGCGCCTGCAGAAAATAACAACCTATGAAGCCGGTCATCCGGTTCCCGATGAAAAGGGGCATCTGGCTGCCCGGGCAATATATGATCTGGTATCTTCCGCGGATGAACAAACGCTGATCATCTGTCTTATTTCCGGCGGCGGCTCCTCTTTACTGCCGCTCCCCGTTCCCGGGGTTACTCTTTGGGACAAGCAGGAGACAACCAGAGTGCTTCTTGCCTGCGGAGCAACTATTCATGAGCTGAATGCGGTAAGAAAACATCTCTCGGTTATAAAAGGGGGCGGACTTGCCCGAGCGGTCTATCCCGCAACGCTCGTGACATTGATTTTATCAGATGTGGTTGGCGATAATCTGGACAGTATTGCTTCGGGGCCCTGTGTTCCAGATTCCACGACATTTGGTGATTGCCAGGTAATTTTAAAAAAATATGGTATTGAAAATCAGGTCCCGGCCGGAGTGCTGCGCCATGTTGTGTCAGGTGTTGCCGGAACTGTTCCTGAAACCCCGAAGGCCGGACATGACTTCTTTGTAAAGACCCAGAATGTCATCATCGGCAGTAATTTTAATGCGTTACTGAAAGCCAGGGAAAAAGCTGAACAACTTGGCTACAATACTCTCCTGCTCTCCTCGCAGCTGGAAGGGGAGACCCGCCAGGTGGCCGCTCTGCATATGGCAATAGCCCGGGAGATACGATTGCATGATCATCCCGCGGCAAAACCTGCCTGTCTGCTCTCCGGTGGGGAAACGACGGTCACTGTCAAGGGATCCGGCAAGGGTGGCAGAAACCAGGAGTTTGCCCTGACCGCAGCACTTGATATGCGGGGGATGGATACTATTGTTGTACTCAGTGCCGGAACGGATGGCAGCGATGGTCCCACCGATGCGGCCGGGGCCTTTGCCGACAACGTAACTCTGCAGCGCGCTGCCCGGCACCAACTTGATCCGCAGGAGTATCTTGAAAATAACGATTCCTATAATTTCTTTAATACCTTGGGGGATCTGTATAAAACCGGACCGACACATACGAATGTCATGGATGTGCGGATTATTCTGGTTTATTGAGACAGAGGACAATGTCGGAGATCCTGGGTGTCCAGAAGGCACCTGGAAGCACTTGCTGAGGGCACAGAATTGCAACCTCGATTAATCGATAATTCGTCATGATTTACCGGAAAACTGCATAACCTGTGTAACCTCGGAACTGTAAGCTGTTGTGTATTTCCTGCCTTAATGGTATAAAAATGCGTTTCAGCAGTAGATCACATGTCAGCGACAACGATTTTTGCATTCCAGTATGATGCTGGAATCAATTTTGATAGTATACGGCACAGTATTCACAGGTTGAAAAAAAAATGGAAGAAGGTAAAATGGCCGCATCTGTCAAAACAGCTGCCCATTCCCCCTGGTTTTCCGGTCACTTTCCTGATGACCCGATTTTACCTGGTATTGCCCAGTTGAAGATGGTTGCTGATCTTGTTGCCAGGTCAAAACAAGGTAACGTGCGTATGACTGGGGTGAGCCGGGTAAAGTTTAGAAAGATCGTCAGGCCTGAAGAAGTGCTTGATATTCTCGTCACCTGCGGTAAAAAAAAAGATCAATATGATTTTAAGATTACCAGCGGGGCTGAGGCTGTCTGTTCCGGCTGGATGTATTTCACTGAAAACGAAAAATAACGCATAGATAACAAATTCATGAGCAAAGACATTAGCCGTACAATTACCCGCATAGCAGAAATTCTTATCAACGAGCTCAAGCTCGAAGATGTTACCCCCGAGACCTTCGATCCTGATCTTGACCTCGTGGACGAAGTCGGCATCGATTCCATGGACATGGCAACGGTCGCTTTGTTTTTAAGAGATGAGTATAAGATTCGAATCGATGAAGACGATTATCCCAAGTTGACCACTGTTCGAATCATTGCCCGGTACATTGACGAAAAA
>JBBRDD010000024.1:0-35479 GCA_038204235.1 Desulfobulbales bacterium | reverse complement strand
GGCTAGTGTCTGGTTTGGGTACAGTGCCCTTAGAAGCGGCAGACTCAACAGCAAGGCGAGAAACAAAATCAACCAGAGGAAACCAATCCGACGCCTGACGGTAATCGGTAATGGGTCATGGGCAATTGCCTGTTCGGACTTGAACAATAAAAGACCGACAAGGGCGGCGATCACGATGACGCTGACTTGCCCCAATGCAGATGGCACGAGAAGCACAAAGCAGGTAGCCGCTGCCATGATAGACACGCGTACCACATCCGTACAGAGGTTTCTGCCCATTCCCCATACTGCCTGTGCGACCACTGCCACCGAAGCCACCTTCAAACCGTGCAATACGCCAGGTGGAATGACATCTCCGTAACTGGCAATGCCCAGTGCAAAAATGATCAAGACTAGAGCAGAGGGCAGAGTAAAACCAGCCCATGCAGCGAATGCTCCGGTGTAGCCAGCTCGAGCCATCCCTATCGCGATCCCAACCTGGCTGCTCGCTGGTCCCGGCAAAAATTGGCAAAGGGCAACCAGGTCCGCGTAGCTGCGCTCTGTCAGCCACTTTCGTCGCATGACGAATTCATGGCGAAAATAGCCTAAATGAGCAACAGGTCCGCCAAACGATGTCAGGCCAAGTTTCAGAAAAATTAGAAGAACAGGCCATGCTGATCTGCTTTCAACAGTATGCATTTCGTTGTGTGACACTATTTATTCTCCTTGATTTATCCTGTGTACTGGCGATCGGCTAACTGTCAACGTCGCCACCCAAGTGATGAGAAGTTTCCGTTTTTCTATGAGATCATGGCAGTTTTCAATTTGTTCAAGAACATCGTCAATGTTTTTATTAAAACACATGATATGCCTCCTTAGATACCGGTCGATGGGCCGGAAGTCTTGTTTATATTATTTAAAAAACTCAGTATAGTGAGACGGCCTCAAAGGTTTATTTTACAATTGACGACCGACCTCACCTGCTGATAAAAAATGGCATTTACGTGGAAATTACGTCGGGTAAGGTTGCATAATATTGTCTGGTGTAGAATCCTTTAACTGAGCAGTATCTTACATAACCTGCGGTATAAAAAGGAAGGGAAGAAAAAGAATGAAGTGAGCACCTGGTCTGGTCTCGTGTCGAACAATAAGTCAGGTATTTAAATGGTTTGGAATTTCGTACTCTATTTACTCTATGGCTTGGCGTTTTTCACCCTCGGGGTGTCGATCCTCTCAAGAGATATCCGGTTGAGTGAGCTCGGCATTGCGAGAATAATCTGGCTGCTTGCTGTTTTCGGCATAATCCATGGATTCCACGAGTGGCTGGAATTACTGGAACAGCTTGCCCCTGATGTGAAAAGTCCTCTCTTTTCTGCATTTCGTCTGGTGGTCGTCAGCACTTCTTTCCTCTTCCTGCTCTATTTCGGTTTATTTCTTAACATCACAACCACCTACGGTGATCAGGCCCTGAAAACTATACCGAGGGCTGTCAAGGCACTGGTTGGTGTAGTGGCACTGTCTCTGATTCTCGTCGCAGCATATCTCGATTTTGGCATGGGTGAAGACACCCATATTCGAAATTACGTTGCGTTTCCTGGTGCCTTGCTGTCCGGAGCAGGAATGGTGCTCTACTCAAGGACAGTGCGGTCATTTTCCAAGAATGTCGCTATCAATTTCATCTCGGCCGGTTGTTGCATGATATGCTATGCATTCCTGACCGGGGTGGTACCTTCAGATGCAATCGTACCTTTCTTTGGCGTTAAAATTATTCTGTTTCGAGGATTGAGCGCATTTTTAATTATGCTTTTCACCATCAGGGCTTTGTCCGTATTCAGCCTGGAACAGCGTGAATTGGTCAACGAACGGTTACAACGTTTTGCGCAGTCGGAAAAACGTAGCTCAATGGGAATTCTGGCGGCAGGTATTGCTCATGAGATTAATAATCCTCTGACCAATGTCTCACTCAATCTTGAAATGCTCAAAGACCTGGTGGGAGATGACGAGCGGATCAATAAAAAAATTGCGGCAATAGAGCGTAATACTACCCGGGCCTCTAAAATCGCCAAAGAACTGCTGCATTTTTCGCGGGAAAACGAAGCACCACCTGAACTTGTTAATATAAACAAGGTTATAGAAAGTTCAAATAACCTCTTAAAAAATCAAGAATTAAGTTCGATCATTCGTCTTAATCTGCAGGACGTGCCGATGATCAAAGGCATTCCCTGGAAGCTGGAAGAAGTTTTTATAAATCTGTTAATGAACAGCATCGATGCCTGTAGTGACAAGGACAGCATCGAAATTGAATCATTTCATCAGAAAAATAAAGTTGTGGTGGTGATTACTGATACTGGAAGAGGGATTCTGCCCAAGCATATACCAAAGATATTCGACCCGTTTTTTACCACGAAAGAAATAGGTAAAGGGACGGGCCTAGGTTTGTCTGTGTGTTATAATATAATACAGCAGCATGGTGGTGAGATCGGGCTGGTGAGTAGTGAAGAGGGGGGGAGTGTCGTAACTATAACTTTTCCGGTGATGATTGATGTTAAATGAAACTATCTTTGTCATAGATGATGATCAGGACCTTCGTGAGAGTATCATTGAGATCCTTGAAGCCAATGGTTTTACTGCTATCGGCTGTGAGTCGGCAGAAATTGCTCTACAGAAAATGAAGACCGAACTCCCGGTTCTGGTCGTGGTTGATAACATGATGCCCGGTATGGGCGGCATGGCTTTTATCTCGCTGATAAGAAATGATTATCCCAGCATCAAGGTCATAATGATCACTGCTTTTTCAACCGTTGATAACGCAGTGGCTGCCATGAAAAGTGGCGCTGATGATTATCTTGCCAAGCCATTTAAAAGAGCTGACCTCCTGATGACCGTAAAGCGCAATCTGGAGACTTTGAAATTTGAACAGCAACAGTTTGATCCTGACATGAATGAGGCTCTCTCCTGCCTTGCCAACCCGATCCGGAGGCAGATTCTGGCGGCGCTGTCCACAAAGAGAGAAATGCGATTCATGGATCTTACCCGGCACATCGGGATCATCGATCACACGAAAGTAAATTTTCACCTGAAAAATCTAAAATCCAACCACCTTATTTCTCGGACGCGGGAAAAAGGCTACCACTTGACACCGCAGGGTGAAAAAATGGCCAATTTTCTGAATTTTTTTTCGAAAAATATTTCATAGAAAATACAGATAGATATCCTTTTTTTGTGAAGCGCACTTCACCGAATTGTCACATTTTGTTAGTAAGCTTTATCTAGAACCCTTCCTTGGTTGCCTATATAGTCCACCTAACGATGAGCCAGATTGCGACTATCTGAACTTCCAATAGAACATCGTGGATGTGCTTGAAGTACATAGAAACGCCTTGGCCAGACCAGTTAGCTTGTGTCTGGTTATAGTTGAATTCGCATGAAGAATTCGGCCATTCCCAAATTCCAGTGAGGAGAACACCATGCTAAAAAAATGCGTACGAGTAATTGCTGTAACAGGTCTGATCGTAGCGGGTACTAGTCTGTGTGCGAGTGCTGCAGGCGAGGACATGCAAAAGCAGATTGATGGTATCATGGGTGCATTGCCGAAATTTGCAGTACCGATGCGTGAGGTTGGTGACAGATTCCAGAACATGTATTTTGCAGCTGAGGGTGGTAACTGGGCCTTGGCTTCCTATATGTCAAAATATATGGATAAGGCTATGAACCCGGCCAAAGTAACCAAACCTAATGAATACCCTGACTGGGCTTCTTTTTATACGGATGGTTTTGCCGCGGTTAACAAAGCAATTGTCGCAGAGGATATTACCGCTTTCAAGAAGGAATACAAAGCTGTAATTAACTCATGCAATGAATGCCACGCAGGCATGGGTTATGGTTTTATCGAAGTTGTAAAACTTGCTTCAGCTCCTGATCAAGGTATCAAGTACAAATTAACTTCCAAGGCTGCTGATGTTCCCAAATGATTAATATATAGGTCAAACAAAGAAGCCGCCTGTTCCTTTTGCAACAGGCGGCTTCTTTGTTTGACTCCATTTCTGATCTTACTTTGAGGTGGTTAGTCATTAGTGACAGCCAAACCTCACTTCCATTTTTTCTATCAATGATACTTTTGATGGCTGCTGACGAAAGTTACAGTCGTACGGTTAATATTGCCACATCAAAGGTACTTTTTTCCTGCTAATTCTCAAACTGAAAGTTACTACTGTTGATCGGAAATCTGGGTATCTGAGGGAGTTGATTTCCAATCTCCTGCCTGGAAGTTAAGAGCATCAGGAAACATCTCAACGCCAACCAGTTGTCATCCGATAAATGTGACCACATGTAAGGTCAATTTGACAATCGAGACCAGGATAATTTCGTCTTTACTTGGACTCCATCTATATTCTATAAATATCATGCTGTTAGACTGAAAGTCACTCGGGGAATCCAGTAAACACGTTCACGATCAACTCTTGAGCTCAATAGCTCTTAACACAAGCTCATCAAAACCCATACTTGTCCAGTATTTTCGATCAAAATACTGCCACCACCTATGAGTTCATTACGAACATCCTCTTTGAACGAGACTCTTCGCAATTTCAAGCAGTAATTCGTGCTTTTTTGACTTCAGAAAACATGAAAGATATCCTCAAAACTCCCGCAACAGCAACATTGACTGTTAAGACAAGAACAACCAGGGATCCTTGATGTGAACAAGTAAACTAACCCGGCCTTTAGAGGCAATTCCATTGCACCTTTTATTTGAGCCAAGTGATAGGTACCGGTTTTTGGAAATGCAATATTTTGCAATGATTACATTAGTGTAATGTTACCCCGTCGAGGCTTTACAGCATTATTTGCTATGCTTAATAATACCAAAGAGCGGAATAACGAAAAGAATAAAACCAAGTAAGTATTCAACACATATTGGTTTGCAGGTATTTAACATTTCGAAAAATAAGGTGTTGACCACCAAAATATGGAAGGGTGCTCTGCTTAGGCTGAACAGAAAGGATAGGTTAATTCAAATGTGGAGGAAGAAATGAAAAAAGTGAAAAAAATTGTGCTTCCAGTTGATTTTACCAAAAGCACCAGTAAATTGGTAGAGTATGCCCTTTATATGGCCGAATGCCATCAGGCTGTCATTGATTTTTTCCATGTAGTTCCTGACTATCCTGGAGATGCGATGATAGGCTCACCTTTCGCCCAGGAATACCAAGATAAGGATTTTGCGGCTTCGAAGGAAAAGATGGCTCATCTTGTCGAGGATTCCCTGAAGGTATGTCCTGGATGTAAGGGGGAGGTAGTTTACGGCGATCCAGTTGGCCAGATTGTTGGATTTGCTGATGCCAAAAAGGCAGACCTGCTCATCCTCGGTACCCATGATGCCACAGGATTGGAAAAGGTTCTTCTTGGCAACGTGGCGGAACATGTGCTGAGGAAAGTACACTGTCCCGTCCTGATCATGAAACCTGTTAAAGATGTATCCTGAGGGCAGGTCGCCAGAGTTTCTAAGCATCTCTCTCAAGCGACTCATAAAGAGATTCCAATGGTAGATATTCTGCATATTATGATCGGACTCCTGCTCTTGGGGTTGGGGCGCAGGCTGTTCTGGCTTTTTGTCGGATGCGTGGGTTTTGTGGCCGGATTACAGATGGCGCAGCTCTATTTGGGACTACATCCCATATGGATGGTTTGGGCTATCGCCTTGCTGTCTGGGCTGGTTGGTGCTTTGCTGGCCATGTTCTTTCAGACTTTGGCAATCGGTTTAGGAGGTTTTGCAGCTGGCAGCACTGTTGCCGCATATATTGCATCCATGATGGGATATGCAGCAGCTCCTCCGATCATTTTTATAGGGGGCATAGCAGGAGTGATCCTGTTGTTTGCAACATTCGACTGGGCGCTCATTGGATTGTCATCGGTAGCCGGTTCCACTCTCATAGTTCAATCTTTGCACGTCACCTCCCGGGCTGAGATGGTTCTGTCTGCGGTTTTAATCGTCACCGGAATTGTCTTTCAGGCAACTATGTTGCGCCGCCAACGTCTCGAAGCGAAATAATCCCTCTTTCTCAAGGCCGTTTATTCATTGTCTTTCATGTGTGCGCGACCATTGTCGGACAGGATGGCGATGCCCCGTGCCCGGTTTCGCGGGACGATACTTCTCATCGGTATAAAAAATTTAAAAGTCACCCGGCCGGATCGGCACAACGCCATCGGCACATAACTGCCGGATGCAATTGGACGGAATGGTTCTCCGCCCTCAAGTAAGTTACCAAAGCTTACGGTATTACAATATAGGAGGATGGCCAGCATGAACGTTAAAATGAATAAACTCAAACCTGCCGAATCTTCACAGGGGTCAAAAATCGAGAGGAAGGATGACTTGAAATCCATCTCTATGGCTGAACTGCAGGAAATCTTAGCATCGTCACCTGACGGCCTCAGTCAGGTTGAGGCGCAGAGACGGTTGAGTCAGTATGGTCCAAATGAGATTGAAGAAAAAAAAGTCAACCCTTTCTTGAAATTCCTCTCCTATTTTTGGGGTCCTATTCCATGGATGATCGAGGTCGCGGTTCTTTTATCGGGCCTGGTCAGGCACTGGCCGGATTTTTTTATCATCCTCGTTTTACTGGTGGCCAACGCCGTAGTCGCCTTCTGGGAAGAACACCAGGCCGGCAACGCCATCGCCGCCCTGAAGGCAAAACTGGCGATTAAGGCCCGGGTCAAACGTGATGGTCAGTGGATCGCCCCTGCGGTGAGGGATTTGGTGCCGGGTGACGTCATCCGTTTACGCCTGGGCGACATTGTGCCGGCAGACGCTCGCCTGCTGGACGGTGACCCGGTGGAGGTTGATCAGTCTGCACTCACTGGTGAATCGTTGCCCGCCACCCGTAAATCCGGCGAGGCGGTCTTTGCAGGATCGATCATGCGCCAAGGGGAAATAGAAGGCCTGGTCTATGCCACGGGAGCGAACACCTACTTCGGCAAGACGGCGCAGCTGGTACAGGAGACCAGAACGGACAGTCATTTTCAACGCGCCGTGTTAAATATCGGCAATTATTTAATCCTTCTCGCCGTGACCCTGGTGGTGTTGATTCTATGCGTGGCATTGTTTCGAGGTGATCAGATGCTCACCACGCTCCAGTTTGCCCTGGTGCTTACTGTAGCTGCCATTCCTGTGGCAATGCCGACAGTGCTGTCGGTAACCATGGCAGTTGGCGCACGCCTGCTCGCCAAAAAGGAGGCAATCGTCAGTCGCCTGGTGGCCATTGAGGAATTGGCCGGGACGGATATTTTGTGCTCCGACAAGACCGGAACCCTGACACAGAATAAGCTGACCATGGGGGAGCCATTCAGCGTAAATGGCGTCACGGCAGAGCAGGTCGTTCTCAGCGCTGCTCTGGCGTCACGCCGGGAGAATCAGGATACCATTGATTTGGCTGTGCTCAGCAGCGTGAAAAATGATCAGGCACTGAAAGGGTATCAGATGGTCCACTTCCAGCCCTTCGACCCGGTGCATAAACGAACCGAGGCTACAATTAAAGCGGCAGACGAAAGCACTTTCAAGGTTACTAAGGGTGCACCGCAGATGATCCTTGAATTGTCGACCAATGCAGCGCAGGTAAAATCGTCCGTCGATGAAGCAATTGATGGCTTCGCCAAGCGTGGTTTTCGCTCGTTGGGCGTAGCCAGGACGGATGCCGAGGACCAGTGGCAGTTTTTAGGGGTACTGCCGCTTTTTGATCCGCCGAGAGAAGATTCTAAAACTACCATTGCCACTGCACGCCAGATGGGTGTGACTGTTAAAATGGTGACCGGTGATCAGCTGGCTATCGCCCGAGAAACCGCCGTACAACTGGAAATGGGTACCAATATTCTTGATGCCAGCGGTTTTGGTGATACCAAACATCACGAAACCGGGCAGTTGGCGCAAATGATCGAAAAAGCCGACGGCTTTGCCCAGGTGTTCCCCGAACACAAGTTTCATATTGTTGATGTCCTGCAGCAACAGGGCCATATCGTCGGTATGACCGGCGACGGGGTGAACGATGCCCCGGCATTAAAGAAAGCCGACTGCGGCATAGCTGTTTCGGGAGCAACGGATGCGGCACGGGCGGCAGCTTCCATCGTACTTATGTCACCCGGGCTGTCGGTTATCATCGATGCAATAACGGAGAGCAGGAAAATCTTTCAGCGGATGAACAGCTATGCAATCTACCGCATCGCCGAGACATTACGGGTGTTGTTGTTCATGACGCTGGCTATCCTGATCTTCAATTTTTATCCTTTGACAGCGGTAATGATCGTTATGCTGGCTTTGCTCAATGACGGTGCGATCCTCTCCATTGCCTATGACAACGTTATTTCCCGGGATCAGCCCGAGGCGTGGAATATGCGTATGGTTCTGGGAATAGCCACAGTGCTTGGCGTCCTTGGCCCCGTGGCAGCATTTGGTCTTTTCTACCTCGGCGAGCAGGTCTATCACCTTGACCGTGCGCATATTCAAACGCTGATGTACCTCATGCTGTCAGTGGCCGGACATCTGACGATTTTTCTGACACGCACACGCGGCCCATTCTGGTCGATTCGTCCTGCGCCGATTTTATGGCTGGCGGTACTCGGCACGCAAATCATTGCGACATTGATTGCGGTTTATGGACTGTTTATGACACCAATTGGTTGGGGATGGGCGTCCTTTGTCTGGGGCTATGCATTCATCTGGTTTTTTGTCAGCGACCGGGTAAAATTGTTGGCTTATCGGCTGTTCGATCCAATTGCAGAAAATTGAAGTCGGTTCAAAAAAGTGGCTACAATACCTCTACCCCATTTTTTTCACTGCAACGATTTGCATATCTGGCTGCATTAACCTCTCCACCCATGGGATATGAAAATCGCAGGTATATTTGGCATCTTCAAAATATAAGTCTTATTATGTGTGATAGGATTGTCATTGGACACACTGCAATACAGCTGATGCAAATTTTGCTTAACGGAGGTTCAAATGCCTGCATATGTGATCATCAAACGTAAATTCAGAATGAATCAACCAGATAAATTGATACCACTGATGAATGAACTCAACCTCCGTGCCAAAGATCAGCCCGGGTACATCTCCACAGTAACCCTGCAAAGCGCTGAAGATTCGGAAGACTACATCGTTATCAGCCAATGGGAAACAGCAGATGCCTGGAAGCGTTGGTTCGTGAGCAAAGAAAGAAGGGATATTCAGAACAAGGTGGATAGTTTGATTGGTGAACGTACCTTCTATGAAGTTTTCCAGCCGATCAATTAAGTTGACTGTAGGTTTATCGATGAAGAATCCCGTTCAGGACACGAGGGAGGCTGGAGATCTCTCTTGGATAGACTGAATGAAATCCTCGGCTAATATCATACCAGTCCGTTTATTCCAGCGCTGATACTATGAAGTAATTCATTGCATCAGCTATCCATACCTGCCACCTCGGTTCGGATTGTCACCCTATCTTATAAAACGTGCTTGAAAGGTATGATCTCCACTATCGTCAACCCTCCTTAGTAATTTTTATTATCCGTTCTCTGGCAACATTTGCCAAAACAGCTTTGTTTTCGATGGCAAAATTTGATAGAGTTATACTGACTTCCTCGTATGTTCTGGATTTTTTTTTGCAAGAATTTCATTCATACCTTATCTCAATCATCCGGTGCAATGGATAACGGTGGCAAGATTGTCACCAGCGCCGATGCTACCGTCAACAATTTTGCTGCTCCGAGCCACTCGTTTTAATGAAAATCCCTGAAAACTGCCACAAATTGATAGAGACTAAAGACTCCCTTCCACACTATTCGAAGGTATCCAAAGAATATTCCGAAAAGCTTCAGCAGGCTCTCTTCGAAATAAGTGAACAGGCCCATTCCCTCTTAAGCGAGGAGGACCTTTACAGTACACTGCACGAAATCGTCGGCCGCTTCATCAACGCTCAAAATTTCTTTATTGCCCTGCGCCAGGAGCGCGACGGTCAGCAATACATCAAATTTGTCTATTATTATGATGAGTTCGACGCCCACATGCAGGGCCTGGAGTTCAAAGTCGAACCAGAGGCAAAACACACGATGTCCGGCTATCTGTTTAAAAGTGGCGAACCGCTGCTCCTAGTTCCTGAGATATTTGATGAGTTCTGCCGGGAAAACAACATAAACCCATTAGGAACAAAGGCGTATTCCCTGGTCGGTGCACCCTTTTATCTCGAACATCTTGCCGGGGTAGTCCTGGTTCAGAGTTACTATGATCATGTTTATACCGACAAAGATAAAAATCTCATGGCCTATGTTGCCAGGCACATTGGCGACGCCCTGCAACGTAAGAAAGCAATCGATGATCTTCATGACGCAAATGATATCTTCTCACTTTTTCTGCGTTATTCCCCCGCACATGTATATATTAAAGAGGTTATTAAAGGCGAAAGCCGGATTGTCAAAGTAAGTGACAATTATGCAGCATCGCTCAACAAATCAAGTACGGATTTAATCGGCAAAAATATGGCGGAGCTCTTTCCACCGGACTTTGCGGCGGAAACAACAAGCAATGATCTGGAAGTTGTCAGCAGCGGAGTCCCCCTGCAAACTGAGGACTTTCTTGACGGCAGAACCTATTCGACAATTAAATTCCCAATAATGCAGGGCGGTAAATCCTTGCTGGCAGGCTACAGCATCGATATCACCGAGCGTAAGCAAATGGATGATGCTCTGCGTGAAAGTGAGAAACGTTACAGAATCATCTTTGAGAGATCACCGTTGGCGGTAATCAGATTCGACCCGGAAGGGACAATTGTCGATTTCAATGATAGATTTGTCGACATGATGGGCTCAACACGAGAAAAGCTCCTCGGGTTCAATACCGCAAGGCAAAGTACTCCGAAGATGCGCGAAACCATCAAAAAAGCTCTCGCTGGAGAGGTAGTCTCTTACGAAGATTCCTACACTTCCGTTACCGGGGGCAAGACGACCTTTCTACGCGGTTTGTTCAACCCGGTTACATCCGGTCAGTCGCCTACCGATGTCATCGCGGCTCTTGAAGATATCACCGAGTTGAAAAAACACCAGAAAGAGCAGCAAAAAATTGAGAAACTTGAATCACTGGGTGTCCTTGCCGGAGGGATTGCACACGACTTCAACAATATCCTGACCGGTATCATGGGCAACCTGTCGTTTTCTCAGGTGCTCATTGATGCCGACCATAGAGCGCACAAAGCGCTTGCCGAGGCTGAAAAGGCAACAACGCGAGCTGCCGAACTTGCCCAACAGCTTCTCACTTTTGCCAAAGGCGGCGAACCCAAAAAAGAGGTGGTTTCGTTACAGCGATTAGTCCGTGATGCAGTTTCGTTCATGCTTCGAGGCTCAAATGTCAGGCCGGTTGTAACCGTTCCCACCTCGCTTCACTCCATTCGGGCGGATGGAGGACAGATCTGCCAGGTACTGAACAACCTTATTATCAACGCCGATCAGGCCATGCCCGGAGGTGGAACTCTGACGATTACCGGTGGCAACGAAATACTGCCGGGAGATAACCCTTCCAACCTCGGCGCCGGACCATACGTCAGGCTGGACATCCACGACTCAGGTTGCGGCATCTCTCCCGACAGCCTGGCAAAGATTTTTGATCCCTACTTTTCCACCAAGGTATCCGGCACCGGGCTCGGCCTTGCCACCGCCTATTCGATCATTCAGCGGCACAAAGGTCACATCGGCGTATCCTCGATTTTAGGTGCGGGGACCACTTTCACCATCCTCCTTCCATCAATCGGCACAGCTTCGGATGAAATTCTCCTCGCAACAGAAAAAATCACCGAATCCTCCAGGGGGGGATCAATTCTCGTCATGGATGACGAGAAGATGATCAGAGACATTGCTTCGCAGATGCTCAGCTTTTTAGGGTACGAGGTGACAACATGTGCCGACGGTAAAGAAGCAATTGAACTTTACCAGACATCCCTCCAATCCCAAAAAACTTACGCGGCCGTCATTATGGACCTGACTATTCCCGGCGGTCTTGGAGGTAAAGAAGCAGCCGAACATATCCTCGCCTTTGACCCCACTGCTCACCTCATTGTCTCAAGCGGCTATTCCAGCGACCCGGTCGTGGCCAATTTCAGACAACATGGCTTTTCAGGGGCAATTACCAAACCCTACAATATGAACGATTTCAAACTGGCCCTCAGTAGTGTGCCGACCCGGATAGCGGAATAGCTTTAACGGTCAATGCGGCCTGCGACGGGAACTGAGGTGCCACTGCCAGGTGTGGGCGCGTCAGTGTGCCGAGGTATAAAACAAGAGGAGAGACATCAAGGTTAGCTCCTTTTCATTATATTTTGGTAACGTGACAACCTGGCGCAACCAAAGTCTTTTCAGTAGTCGTTCATCCTCTCTTCGCAACTATATCCCCAAGTGCTGCCAGCAGGTCGGCAAGGTACTTTTCATAGTTTCGCCAGCGCGCTATTGAGGTCTGGTAAATTGGCTGCCTGACCTGAGCGATACTGGCAGTTCGAATATTGCGCTCGGTTTTATGAAAAGCAAGGCATCTTGCATCCCATCCAAGACCACAGTAGGCGAGCAGCGCCTTGGCCTGCTCCTCTGTGTCAGTAACCAGATCTTCGTACTGTACTTCATAGAATGATCCACGTGGGAGCACCTCGTGCCAGTGATCCATAATCCTGGAGTAATTGCAGTAATATCGTCCTAGCTCTTTCAGGTCATAGGACTGATACTGGCTTTTATTAAACAGCCGGGTAAAGCATGAGAGGCAAGTGTCCACGGGGTTACGCTTGACGTGTATTATTTTAGCGTTCGGCAGCATGAGATGAATAAGTCCAAGACAATTGTAATTTGCCGGCATCTTATCTGTAATTCTCTTGGCCAATGGGGCCCGATCCTGCAACCCGGCGACATATTGTTCCCCCATAATTTTTAATTCCGCCCGGGTGATACCTTTTACAGACAGGGGATAACCAGCAGTGACATCTCTACCGTGTGAACGGTTGGCAAGAGCCAGCAGATCCGGTAACTCACCCGCACCATGTACCTGCGGGTGACTGGCGATGATCTGCTCAGTTAGGGTAGTGCCCGAACGCGGCATCCCCAGCACGAAGACTGGAAGTTTTGATAGGCACGCTTCTCCCCGCAATCGTTCGATATTTTCCCGACTGAAAAACTCACAGATGTTTCGGCGGACCAGATCATTGTTGTCGGCACTGTAATCAGTCCGTCTGCGCTTTAAACGACAACCCTCAAAATAATGCTGGAAGGCGAGGTCATACTGCCGGGTGTCATCGTAGCTTTTTCCCAAGGCAAAATGCAGGGGGATTGCTTTGGTTTCCGGCATGGCGCCAAGCTTTTCTGCCTTAATAATCAGCGCCACAAAATTAGGGTCGTCCTCTGTCACCTTTTTAACCTGGGTCAAAGAGAAGCGAGCGACCAGATTGGAGCAGTCAAGTTTTATTGCATCGAGAAAATCAGCCTCGGCGTCAGCCATCTTGCCCTGCTCCATGCGCAGATGGCCGCGACCAAGATAGGCGCTTATCAGTTCGGGCTTAAGGCGCAATGCGTTGGCATAAGCATCTTCAGCTTTCTCGGGATAGCCCTGTTCGGTATATATACCACCCAACAGGCTGAGAGCCTCCGCCTTTTTCGAGGTCATATTCAGGGCCTTGACAGCCATAGCCTCGGCCTTATCCAGAATTTTCTGTTCCTGGTACACCCTGGCCATGCCGATACAAGCCTCAGGATAGTCAGGCCTCAGTGCTAAAGCCCGGCTAAAGCCAGCTACCGCTTTGTCCAGCTGTTCCATTGCCAAAAAAGCGGTTGCTATATTGCAATGCGCCTCTGCATAATCAGGTTTTGCCTGAATTGCCCGGATCAGTACCCGTATTGCCTCTCCCGGCCGCTCGGCCTCAGTCAACACCGCACCCAGGTTACTGATCGACTCCAGATAGCCTGGAGCAAGAGTCAACACCTGCTGATAATAGTTGATGGCACCTTCAATGTCTTTCTGATCCCTCCGGATGCTGCCCATATTATTTAAGGCAGGTACCATTTTTTGGTCGAGGGCAAGTGCACGTTGCTGGCAACGCTCGGCCCGGTCGAGAGCACCCTGATCATAATAGGCAATACCCAGATTGCTGTGTCCACTGGCCAGCTTCGGATTAAGCGTCACGGCTTTTTCACCATGTACTACAGCGTCATCCAGTCGCTTAAGAAGGCGATACATCTCCCCAAGGTTGGCATGATACTGCGCCACCCCCGGTTGAAACTGAATGGCCTGCGCTATCAGTTGTGTCGCCATCTCTGTGTTACCGGCCTGATGGGCAATCACCCCAAGGAGATGCAAAGCTCCACCATGCCGCGGCGCGGCCTGCAGCACCTGGCGCAGCAACACTTCAGCCTCGGCTGTCTGGCCCGCAGCATAATGATGGAAGGCCTGCTGCAAGGCCTCAGTTATGGCAAGACCAGCGGTTCTGGTTGTGCACGGCGTGGTGGGTTTCGTCATAGTAAAACTCCAGGTCTGTAAAACGCTACTATTATTGCAAACCAGGATAGAGCCAGATGTCTCTGTTGAATCATTGTTCGCCTGACCGCACTGAACATCCATTCCCCTTCAGGCAAGTATTCCCTTCGATACCGGCTTGTTAACACTTCATACACTACAACGGGAAGCTCTATCAAAAGACCAGATAGACGTTCAATTGTCAACTGAATGGACAATTCGCACAGAGAGTCCCAGCGGAGCTATCCTGTTGGCGACAAATCTTCAGCTAAAGACTGTATCTTATTTGAAAATCTCCAACCTGTTGCCGAGGTAGAGGTTGAGATTTTCGAGTAAATACACTAAGAATGTAGAAACGGTCATAGATACCAAGTGTATTTAACCGACGATCCTTTGAATCCTAAAATACTATATTTTGTAAACGAGTTACGGTAATTACAAAACCCGTTTACGTTCTTTTTTATCTTATCAATTTGCTGTTGACATTTTTTTACTTACAAGTTTTGGGGGAAAGTATGAATAAAGCGTATCGTCTTATCTGGTCTGATGCCTGGAATGCCTATGTTGTTGCCCATGAGAATGCCTCCGCCTGTGGCCACCCCTCATTTACCCGCAGGGTTATAGTAACTGCCATAACCGCTGCGTGCCTGGCACCTGTCGCCTCGTATGCTGGTTTCACGATCAACGGCGCAGTTGATGGAGCGGACAGCTATACGAACCCTAGCGGCATTACGGTCAATGATGTTATCGTCACCACTCCTTCAACCTTGCTAGAGAACTTTGGTACTATCTCTGGCTTTAATCCGTACATTACCGAGCAAAGCAATACAGTTCGATCTGCTATAGTGGTCAAATCCGACGCTTCTATCGGCACCATCAATAACGAAGGCACAATAAGCTCAACTGTCTACAATAATGCGAATGGCATCATCTTTGATGGTGGAAATCTAACGGGCACTATAGACAATTCAGGAACAATATTCGTAGGCCACACATCAGCTGGTGTCGAATGGGCCACTGACATTTTTGTCGGTGGTGATATTACCGAGACTGGATCAATTACCAACAGCGGGACCATCACGGCCGAGAACAATGGAACCGAATCTCATGCCTACGGCATCTATATCAATGGAGATCTAGCCGGAAACATTTTCAACACCGGCACCGGCGGAACTATCAAAGTCTCTGCAACAGCCACCGATAGTAATGCCTTTGTTGCCGGCATCCAAACTGGCAGCGTTAGCGACAGCGGATTGATTACCAATGCCGGTACCATCTCCGCGTCAGCTAATGGAACCCAGGCAGAGGCGTATGGTATTCTTATCGATGGCGATTTAGCGGGAACAATTGTCAACACCAGCACCGGAAGTATCAGTGTCTCTGCAACAGCCAGCACTAGTGATGCGATACCCTACGGTGTATACATCCAGAACATGACCGGCAGCCTGGACAACCAGGGCACTATCTCGGTGACCGGCATCGGAACAGACACTACAGCTCAATCAACAGGGGTACATGTCGATACTCTTGAAAGTGACGGCACTCTCACCAACAGCAACACCATTGAAGCACTGGGTGTCGCCAACGCCAACGCCACCGGGGTGGAGATTTCGACACTTGACGGCACCCTGAACAACAGTGGCACCATTACCGCCAGCGCCGGAGCCGGCCATGATGCCTATTCTCTATGGATCGATGACGGTTCGGGCAGCGTCAACAACCTGGCCGGCGGCCTGCTCAGCGGCAATCTTTTTGTCGGCGGCACCGTTCATGTCAACAACGCCGGCACCATTGCGATACCCGCAGGCATCTCCGGCACTATCGCAGGCAACTATACCCAGACAGCGACGGGTGTTTTCCGGACGGCTGTTGCCAACGATACCACCTACAGTCAACTTTCAGTTGGCGGAACAGCCAATCTGCCCAGCAATGCCAAGATTGATGTTAATGTGATCGGCAGTCCCATTCTTACGCTGGGTACCGTTCTTCCCGGGGTGCTCAGTGCTTCCACCCTGGTCTCCGACAACAGCTTCAAGGTGACGGACAACTCGACACTGTTTGATTTCAGAGCAGATGTCAACAGCAATGCTGTTGATCTTACCATCAAAAAAGGCATGACAGTAGTCGAGGCCACAGAGAGCGAAGGCAACAGCCCGGCAATCGGAGCGGCCACCGCTCTTGACAGCATCATTGACGACCCTGCCCTCGGTTCTGATCCACGATGGCAGCCAGTCATCACCGCCCTGGGCCGGCTCACCTCCAGTAAAGAGGTTTCTGACGCTGCCAGCCAGACCTTGCCCCTGCTCTCCGGCAGCGCTGATTTTGCCCTGATGAACAGCCTGCTTTCAATCAACCGCATTGTCCAGGCTCGCCAGGATACCAACTTCGGACTTTCTTCCGGCGATCAATTTTTCACGGACAAAAATCTCTGGATAAAACCGTTTGGCAGCTGGGCTGATCAGGATGACCGCAAGGGCGTCAGCGGCTTTGATGCCGACACCTATGGCTTTATTTTCGGTGCTGATGGCGTGGCGAATGACGCTGACCGGCTGGGTGTAGCCTTTGCCTACTCGAACAGCAACGTGGACGGTAATAATGATGCCGCGCCCAACAGTGCTGATATCAACAGCTATCAAGTGATTGGCTATGGCAGTCATGCGCTTGATCACCGCACTGAGCTCAATTATCAGGCCGATCTTGGCTACCACCAAACCGAAGGTGAACGTGACATCACTTTTATGGGCACCGTCGCCGATTCCGATTACAACAGCATAAGCGCTCATCTGGGCGGAGGCATCGGCAGGGTCTACTCGTTTAACGATAAAACAGCGTTCGTTCCTTCAGCCAGAATTGACTACACCTGGCTGCGCGACAACAGCTACAGTGAAAAGGGCGCTGATGTCCTCAATCTTGATGTCGACAGCAATACTATCGATGAACTGATTCTCGGGGTTAACGCCAAGCTCACACATAAATTGACAGACAAAGCCACAGTAGCCGCCAATATCGGGACCGGCTATGATTTCATTAACGATTCCAGCAGCATTACCTCTTCCTTTGCGGGAGCGCCGACAGCGATCTTTACCACTGAAGGACTTGACCCGAGCCCCTGGCTGATCAATGGGGGGCTGGGATTGACCCTTCTTGCCAGTGATACAATCGAAGTGAGCGCAGGGTATGCGATCCAGGCCAGGGATGATTTCTCCAACCAGACCGTCTCGGTAAAAATGAACTGGTCCTTTTAAAGTCCACCCGGGGTAAATGGGACTCCATAGAAAATTAACAAAAAGAGGTTCAGCAGCCCCTGCCATCAAGGCAGGGGCTGCTTTCTGGTGAATTTGCTAACAAAATATCTCTATCTCCTTTGTGTTATATGGCTGTTGGCTCTGCTGTCAGGCTGCTCTGTTATATCCCCGGAAAAACGCAAAGAGAATGCTGAACTGTTGGCAACTACCCATGGCTGGCGGCAGATGACACTCCCTGCCGACCTATTCACCCTGACAGCATTCGTCCCTCAGAATATTCACACAACTGATCTGCTGACCATTTATATTGAAGGCGATGGGCTCGCCTGGATCTCACCTTCACGCCCTTCTTCTGATCCTTCTCCTCTGCATCCTCTTGGTCTTGAGCTGGCTCTCAACCACTCCCGAGGTGCAGCAGCATACCTCGCTCGCCCATGTCAGTATACGAATGATAGTCAAAAACAACATTGTGCTGTCACCTTCTGGACAGATCGACGTTTTGCCCCTGAAGTCGTGCGGGCCATGAATCTGGCGATTTCCCAACTCAAGCAACTCTTTGGTGCCCGCATGGTGGAACTTGTCGGTTATTCGGGCGGGGGAGCCATTGCTGCACTGACTGCCGCGCAACGCCGGGACGTGATTCGTCTGGTTACTGTAGCTGGCAATCTGGATCACCAGGCATGGACGTCCCTGCACCGGGCAGCTCCTCTAAAAGGCTCGCTTAATCCAGCAGACTGCTGGGAAAATCTGGCGGATATTCCGCAGTTGCATTTTGTGGGCGGAGTCGACACGAATATTCCGTATGCCATTGCCAGATCATATCAGGCACGTTTTCCTGACAATGCGCAGCCCGAAATCCGCATCGTTAAGGATTTTGATCATATCTGCTGCTGGGCCGAAAACTGGCCGAATCTCTTTCCTTAACCCATCAGATTACCTGGCCCTGATTGTTCGTTAAACCAAAGATAAAAAAGCCGAAAATGCTGTGGAACTATCGTTATTCCAAGATGATAACGAAGACAACAAAGCAGGCCTTATGCAAACGGTCTCCCATTTTGCCGCCTCAAAGGGGTGGCTATTAAAAGGAATTCACCCTTAAAAAGAATCACCTCGACATAGTAATTCGCGATCTTCTTCCCGCCTGTCTATTTTCGTGCTGTGCTGCGACAAGTTCCTCTGTTTATGCTCCTTGTGTGAAAGCAAATCAACCTTCCGCACAGGTTTTACAGAATCTCTGCTATCCTGTTTCTTTTCGTCATTCAGCTCGATAATCGGGGCTATACCAGGGAATAAATTATTGTGAGTCCAGCAACGCAGTAATATATCAATTATATTGATATATTACTGCGAATATCTTATACATACTAGCAACCGACTTAATCAAGATCGTTAACCGTGAAACACAGACACGGACTGCTGCAAAATTAAACGAACATGGTTCTTTAGTACCTTAGAAATTCATCTCTTTTTTTTATCAATGAATTTAGAGAAGGTACTTACACCCCTCAAGGGGTACTGAAAAGAGTCCCGGCTTACTTTCCTGTTCACCGGGGTGAGTTTTCCGTGTCTGAGCGTTTTGCCTTCTCTTTGGAGGTTGTGATGTCCGGCAGAGATTTCATGAAGCGGTTTCGTTTTTTTCGCCCCCGCAGCACCGAAGAGGGCTGTGGGGAAGACAAAATTTCCAAGGGTTGGGCGGAAAATCGCTGCGGCCAGCGAGAATGGGAACATTTTTATCGTGATCGCTGGCAGTATGACAAAAAGGTGCGGTCCACCCACGGCGTCAACTGTACCGGCTCCTGCTCATGGGACGTTTACGTTAAAAACGGCATCATCGTCTGGGAAACCCAGGCCACCGATTATCCGGCCTGTGGTGAGGGTTTTCCTAATCATGAGCCAAGGGGATGCCCCCGTGGCTCCACCTTTTCCTGGTACACCTACAGTCCTGTCCGCATCAAGTATCCCCTTATCCGCTTGTCACTACTGGAACTCTGGGGGGAATCCTTAGCCACCCATGGCGATCCCGTCAAGGCCTGGCGGGATATTGCCGGCAATCCCGAAAAGCGCAACCGGTTTCACCAAGACCGGGGTAAAGGAGGACTGGTCCGCCTGTCATGGGATGAAGCCGCGACAATCACCGCCGCTTCTCTGGTTCATACCATTCAGCGATACGGTCCCGACCGGATCTTCGGATTCACTCCCATCCCGGCCATGTCCATGGTTGCCTACGCGGCAGGGACCAGGTTTCTCTCATTGATAGGTGGCTCCGCCATCAGTTTTTACGACTGGTACGCGGACCTCCCCCCGGCCTCGCCGCAGATCTGGGGTGAACAGACGGACGTGCCGGAGAGCGCCGACTGGTATGAAGCTACGTATATGATAGTCTGGGGGACCAACCTGCCCATGACCAGGACTCCGGACGCCCATTTTTTTACCGAAGCCAGATACCGTGGTGCAAAAGTAACTGCGGTGGCCCCGGATTACGCCGAATACGTCAAATTCGCCGACACCTGGCTACCGGCCCGGGCGGGCAGCGACGCGGCTCTGGCCATGGCCATGACCCATGTTATCGTCAAGGAATTCTATATTGATCACCCGACTGCCTACTTTATTGATTATGCCAAACGCTTTACTGATCTGCCCTTTGCGGTCGTTCTTAAAGCTACAGGCAACACCTTCGTCTCGGGCCGCTTTCTGACTGCCGCCGATCTGGGAACGGAAATAACCAACCCACGCTGGAAAACCGTATTTTTTGATCAGACGACGACAAGCTGGGTGGTCCCCAACGGCAGCATCGGCTTTCGCTGGGACGAGGTCGCCGGCCACTGGAATCTCCATTTGCAGGATTCCCAAAACGATGCCGTGGTAGATCCGTTGCTCAGTTATGCCGGCGATGGCGATAACTGGCGAACGATCACCCTGCCCTATTTTGACGCCAAAGGCCCCCGATCCAAAAACGGCCGGGTGCCGGTCAAAACTATCAAAACAGCCGCAGGCGATCTGCTCGTGACCACGGTATTTGACCTGATGACCGCCCAATTAGGCATCGCCCGCTCCGAGGATGATGGCCGCGAACAAGACACCTCGGTACATTACCCCACAGGTTATGACGATCCCCAACCCTTCACCCCGGCATGGCAGCAAACTATAACCGGCGTCCCCCAACAGGACGTGATCCATGTAGCGCGGGAATTCGCCGAAAATGCCGACAAGACCCACGGCAAATCGATGATATTTCTTGGTGCGGGAACCAATCACTGGTATCACAGCGACATGATCTACCGGGCTATCGTCAACCTGACAACCCTTTGCGGCTGCCAGGGCGTCAACGGCGGAGGCTGGGCCCACTATGTTGGCCAGGAAAAGGTACGGCCCCAGGCCGGTTGGTCCCAGCTGGCCTTCGGTCTTGACTGGACACGTCCTCCACGCCAGCAGAACGGTACATCGTTCTACTATTTTGCCACCGACCAGTGGCGTTATGATGATCTCAACGCCGAATCCCTTCTCTGGCCCATGGCTGGTGAGCATTCCCCACGGCATATGGCTGATTACAACGCCATTGCCGTCCGGCTCGGCTGGCTGCCGTCCTACCCCCAGTTTAATCGCAACCCGCTTGATATCTGCAAAGAAGCGTTGGAAAAAGGTGCAACGACCGATGCAGATATTGTCGCTCATGCAGTCGAACAGCTGAAAAACGGCTCGTTGCGCTTTGCCGTCGAAGATCCCGACCACCCGGATAATTTTCCCCGGGTACTCTTTGTCTGGCGGGCTAATCTGCTTGGGGCCAGCAGCAAGGGCCATGAATATTTTCTCAAGCATCTCCTGGGTGTTGACAACGCTGTGCAGAACGCCGAGAGTGCGCTCCGTCCGGAGGAGATCACCTTACGCGAACCGGCCCCCGAAGGAAAACTCGACCTTCTCGTCACTCTGGAGCTTCGCATGTCCACCAGTGCCATGTACTCCGACATCGTCCTGCCGGCTGCTGGCTGGTATGAGATGCACGATCTCAGTACCACCGACATGCACCCCTTCATCCATCCGTTCAACCCGGCAGTGGATCCACCGTGGGAGGCAAAGACCAGTTGGGACCAGTTCAGCGCGATCGCCGAGAAGTTCTCCGAGCTGGCTGCAGTGCACCTGGGTGAAATGAAAGATCTCGTCGCAACGCCGCTCCTCCATGACAGCCCGGCTGAGATAGCCCAAGCCGAAATCTTTGACTGGCGCAAGGGCGAAACGGAGCCGGTACCAGGTAAAACAATGCCCCAGCTATCGGTGATCACCAGGGATTTCCCCAATGCCTATAAAATGATGACGGCGCTGGGGCCTTTAGTCCATCAGGTGGGAGTGGGCTCCAAGGGCGTCGCCTGGTCCGGTAAAGAGGAGTATGCAGAGCTTGCCGTCGAACTCGGTACGGTGACAGCTCCCGGCAAGAGCTATGGCATGCCGTCACTTACCACCGGTAAGCAGGCCGCTCAGGTTATCCTGAAACTGGCCCCCGAGACGAACGGCGAAACCGCATTCAAGTCCTGGGCCGGGGTTGAGAAGAAAACCGGCCTGGCCCTTACCCATCTGAGCGCCAGACGCCGTGACGAAAAGATATCTTTTAACGATATTACGGCCCAGCCTCGAAAGATCATCACCTCACCAGTCTGGAGCGGCATAGAATCAGAAACCCGACGCTACTCGCCCTTTGTGATCAATATCGAGGAAAAGGTGCCTTTCAGGACGTTGACAGGTCGAGCTCAGTTCTATCTTGACCACCCCTGGATGCTTAATTTCGGTGAAGGGCTCCCCTTATACCGACCACCTCTTAATCTGCCGATCGACAATAATCCCTACAGCGTTTCGGAAGCACTCGCCAAAATGAAGGAGACAGAAACACAGGATGGACGAAAGAGTCTGGCCCTCAACTACCTGACACCCCACTCCAAGTGGTCAATCCACAGCACCTATTCCGATACCCTGATTCTACTCACCCTTTTTCGAGGTGGTGAGGCCATCTGGATCAGCGATGTCGACGCCCGAACGCTGGAAGTGAAAGACAATGAATGGCTCGAGTGCTTCAATGAAAACGGAGTGGTCATGGCCAAGGCCGTGGTCAGCCACCGGATTCCTCCTGGAGCCGCTTTCATGTATCATGCCCAGGAGCGTCTCATCAATACCCCGGGATCCGCACTCTCCAAGCAGCGGGGCGGCACCCACAACAGCGTAACCCGTATTATGGTAAAACCGACGCATATGATCGGCGGCTACGCCCAACTCAGTTACGGCTTCAACTATTATGGTCCGGTCGGGTCCCAGCGGGATGAAGTGATCGTGGTACGTAAAGCCGGGGAGGTGGATTGGTATGAAGATTAAAGTCCAGATGTCCATGGTGCTCAACCTGGACAAATGTATCGGCTGCCATACCTGCAGTATCCCGTGCAAAAATGTCTGGACCACCCGCACTGGTGCCGAATATATGTGGTTCAACAATGTCGAGACCAAGCCCGGCATCGGCTATCCCCGTGAGTGGGAAAACCAGTCGAAGCACAAGGGGGGCTGGGTTTTGGACGGAGGTGAACTGCGTCTGAGGGCCGGTGGACGTCTGCAGAAGGTTTCCCGGATCTTCCATAACCCTGACCTGCCCGGCATTGACGACTATTACGAGCCATGGGATTACGACTATGCGAGTCTTATTAGTGCTCCGAGGAAAAAACACCAGCCGTCAATCCGCCCGAAATCGAAGCTTACCGGAGAACCCATGCAGATTAAATGGGGACCCAACTGGGACGACGACCTGGCTGGAGTCTGCGAAACCGGGGCTCGAGACGTTAATTTCAGCGGTCTTGATCACGCCATTTATCTTTCTTTCAAGCAGGTCTTCATGTTTTATCTTCCCCGCTTGTGTGAACACTGTCTCAACCCGGCCTGTGTAGCCTCGTGCCCCTCCGGAGCGATGTATAAAAGGGACGAAGACGGCATCGTTCTGGTCGACCAGGAGCGCTGCCGGGGATGGCGCTACTGCGTATCGGGCTGCCCCTATAAAAAAGTATATTTTAACTGGAAGACCGGTCGGTCGGAGAAGTGCATTTTCTGTTACCCGCGGCTTGAAGCGGGTCTTACAACACTGTGTGCCCACAGCTGTGTCGGCCGCATCCGCTATGTCGGCGCAGTTCTTTACGATGCCGACCGCATCCATGAAGCCGCCTCGGCTACAACCGACCAGGAAGTCTATCCGGCCCACCTGGATCTGTTTCTCGACCCGTCGGATCCAAAAACGATCGCTGCAGCACGAAGCCAGGGCATTCCCGAGCATGTCATGGCAGCTGCCAGGCGGTCGCCGATTTATCCGCTGGCCAAGACATGGCAACTGGCCCTGCCGCTACACCCGGAATTTCGGACCTTGCCGATGGTCTGGTACATTCCACCGCTCAGCCCAGTCGAGGCACTGGCCAAAGACGAAGACATTAGAACAGCTGTGGATAACCTCAGGATTCCAGTAAAGTACCTGTCCAACCTGCTGACAGCCGGAGACGAACAACCGGTTCGCATGGCCCTGAAACGTTTGGCCGCAGTCCGGGCGTATATGCGCTCAGTACGGGTGGAAAAAAAACCTGATGACAGCATCGCGGCCTCCGTCGGCCTTGATTCAGAAACACTTCTGAAGATGTACGATCTTCTCGCCATCGCCAGGCTTGAGGACCGGTTCGTTATTCCCACCGCCTCGCATCCGGAGAAGAGTCCTCTGCACAGTATCAAGGGATGTGCAGGATTCCCTGACTACCGATGAGCCGGAAACAAGGAATAGGTGATTTTTATGAATGAATATGATCGGGAGCAATGTAAACTGCTGGCGTTCATGCTCGAGTACCCAGCCTCTTCATGGATTGCAGACCTCGCGGACGTGCGCGAAGTCGTGGAGACGGTAGTTGATCAACAGCGGCGGGAACTGTTGCAGAGCTTTTTGATCTATGCTGAAACCACCCCGCCCCTCAAGCTGCAGGAGACATATACCGCCGCTTTTGACCTCGAACCGGCCACCAGCCTGCATCTGACGTATCATCTCCTGGGCGACAGCGAGGACCGCGGCAAAGCATTGGCAAGGCTCCTGTGGGTGTACCACCGGGCGGGGTATGACGCCGCAATCGGCGAGCTGCCGGATTACCTGCCGATGATTCTGGAATTTCTCGCTTTGTGCCCGGAACCGGAGGACGCCGCCCAGCTCTGGTCGTGCCTCGGCACCGTGACCGCACTGGCTGAACGCTTAGAAGAAAACAGGCACCCCTATGCAGGATTGGTCAGGTTGGTGGACAACATCATCCAACCTTGCAGGCAAGACACCACTGCAGACATAAGCGAGGAGGTATAACATGGATCTGGGCAACACTCTGGCATTTCTTGTTTTTCCTTATGTTACCCTGACAATTTTCACCGCGGGGCATCTTTCACGATATCTGACCGACCGCTATAAGTGGAATTCGAAATCCAGTGAGTTTCTGGAAAAAAAACAATTATTCTTCGGAACAACCATCTTTCACGGGGGTATTCTCCTTACTTTTTTCGGACATGCCGGAGGACTTTTAGTCCCCCAGCGTCTTTTGGACATGGTAGGCATCGATGGTGCAACCCATACAACAATCGCGCATTTGAGTGGCATAGTGGTAGGGAGTGCCGCACTTATCGGCCTCGGATTACTGCTCTATCGACGCATGTCAATCTTGCGCATCAAGCTCACTACCAGCGTAAACGACTTCATCACCCTGTTGGGTTTGATATTTGTGGTGGGAGCCGGTCTTTACAATGTATTTTTCGGCGATTTTTACGTGCTGGACACAGTTGCACCATGGATCAGGGGGATCCTAACCTTTACACCTGATCCAGCCCTGATGCAGGGTGTTCCCTTGAGTTACAAGATTCATATCTTAGGGGCGTTGAGCCTGCTGGCATTTTCCCCATTTAGCCGGCTCGTTCATATCTGGAGTGCCCCCTTCAGCTACTTTTTACGGAGTTGGATAGTTTTTCGCCGTAATGTTGCGGAATAATGGTGTCGTAATACAATAATAGATTATTACACATTTGACCCGCCAGCGACGCTAAAAGGTGTCAATCGATCACGGAAAAAGACAAAAATCTCAACGAGCAGCAAGATAAGGACAACCCAGGCAAAAGAGTGGATCATCGCCTCATGCAGCGTCAGCAAAAAAGAGTTGGCTGCAACGCTTTGCGAGATATCGAAGTTCAGGGTAAAGGCATACAGCATACCGAAGGTAAAGTTTCTGGACCACTGGGTCGGATCATAGATAAGCAGACCACCGGCGAATCCGTAGATCCTGGTTCGTTTGACGGCACGGGCAATTTCGATGATTTCAACAATGACAAACCAGAAGAGAACCCATAGCCAGATCAGGAGGATGAGATTGGCTGACACCAAGCCGCAGATGGCGCTCGCCAGGCCGGTGATGGACATTGCTCCATGGAGGATGCAGTTGGTGTTGAACCACCCTTTATCCAGATCAATCGCTCGCCCCTCATAGGTGTAGCGCCGCGTGATAAGACCAAAACTCACAACATAAAAAAGCACTCCGAGCAGGATCATCCAGGGGGCGGCAAATCGATAGATAAAACTTGTGCCGAAGGCTGCCTTCCACACAATAACCAGCGATTGCGTACTGACTGTCGAGAGTAACAGAACGCCGTGCACTTTCCGCCAGGATTCAGTGGTAAAAAACTGGCAGAAATTGCCGACGGCGCGATATATAAAACACAACCACAGGCCGATGTTACCGATCACCAGCAACTGCACCAGCGGTTTCCAGTCAGGCATCCTTTGGCAAAGCGCTATGCCGCAGACGGAAGTCCCGGCAACCCAGGTGCCGACCGCAAAACTCCCTATAGGATTGGCAAAATGGGTCTTAAAGAGCTTTCCTTTCACCACATCCATAATGTAGGAACCGGCGATAAATATCAAAAGAAGAAAGAGGATCAGAGCAAAAAGCGGTGCAAACTTCTGGTTGAGCAAGGAAAACTGAACAATTCCTCCGTTTATGAAAATGCCTATTCCCATGACGATCGCACCGCTACCGGTTGGCGATGACATGTGTTTCATGAACAAGAATCTGATGAGAAGAAACAAACCGGCGAGCAGCGATGCCCGGAGCAACTCAAACGGAGTGGAAAGTACCCCGGTTACGGCGACCCACGCGACACTTCCCACACACAGGGAAAAAATCGTAGCGCCTTCCAGACGCCTGATTTCCAGAGGTATCTTCATTGTACTCCTTGATTTGATAAATCTGAATCCAGATTAACTCTTAGCACAATGTTGCAAAGGGGCCTTTGTTCAGCAATCAGGCATCAAATAGAGCAGAGAATGTCTTCTGGCAGCCATTAACAATAATTCCACGTTCCATGGACTGCTGGCAAGCTCCAGAGAGAATATCAATTCATGAACTAAATTCTACAAGATCTGGTTAGAATCCTCCACCCAAAACTGATTGCCGGACAGACTGTAAAACTTTGTGGATTGAAAGTTTCGAGATCGTTCTTGTCTTCAGCTCATATTTATGTTTCTGTTAATAGAATAGAGTCAATATTCGAATATAGCCTGTTAATATTCCTGGTTTTTCACGTCAAAGCCAAGCGCGCCGAACACATAGTGGTTGACCGAATTCACGCGCCGCTTTCGACAATGGGGAGGTGGCAAAGAGATGAACTGCTGGTTTACAAGCAATCTCGGTGATGCCATGATGTCAGGAGAAGCATTAGAGCATATCAAAGACCTTTTCCTGTCAGAATACCAAAAGGACAGCAGCAGCAAAGAACGAGCCATATTCGTTCGTCACGAATCTGAGGGGCGCCTTCACTGTGAAGTCATAGTCTACTTTTCTCCTGCGACAGTGAGTGTGGCAAAAGCAGTTCATGCCAGCCCTTGCAGTAAACCCCTTCGAAACGGTTTAGGTTTGTTGGCCGGCGCAGAGGAATCGTGGTCGGTTCTCTTTCCAGAAAAAGGTGTTACGAGTCAGTAGGCTCAGGCACCCTCCCCCTGCCCCAATAACCAATTGTCCCGGCGCGTTCCACTCCAGCTAGCCCGACCCCCTACTCAGTTACTCCCTGCGTATTGATTATCAACTCATGCTGCTCTTCACAAAAGCACTTTTGCGATACCTTTCAAAACACATTGCCGTAGTCCTGTAAACAATATGAGCAAACTTGGTGTATGGCATATACAGAAAGAGCATCAGAACTGAGACAAGATGCATAAAATAGACAAGGTAACCAATAGTCGGCATTCCGGCCCAGCGCAACAATTCTGCACCGAGACCTGTAATGCCTACGGCAGCTATTTCCCAAAGAAGAAACCAGTCATAGAATGTCCCGCTCGCTTTTCCTTTCTGTTCAAGTTTCAGGCGATTACGCCAGAGGACCCAGACACCATAACGCAGGGCAATTGCAGAAATATTTGCCAGAGTTTTGAAAGGATCCGTCAGCGGCAATGGACCATGAAAAGATGGCCAGAAAAGGCCCATTAAATCCTGCCTGAACGCCGACCAGCAAGTGAGGATAAAGGCACCGATGAAACCCAGAACCAATGGCAAATGTCCCTTCACTCTGTCGGTGTTCGCTGTACACTCACGAAACCGAATATACAGCTAAGCCCGCAGCAGGCACCCTAAATTTGCTGATGTAGCTATCAGTCAAGAGAAGAAACAGGGTGCTGCCAAAACCCATCATCACCCTGTTTCCACACCTCATTCTTTAGAAATACACTCAGCTGGGCATGAAGCTATTGCCTCATCAACACAATCCTCTCCGGCATCTGCGTCGTTCAGGACATATGCTTTTCCAGCATCGTCATCAAAGGCAAATACTGCCGGGCAACATTCCACACACGCTTCACAGCCAATACACTCTTCTTGATCAATTACAACTTTCTCAGACATGACATTCTCCTCATGGTTTTTTGATAATTACCCACTCACATATTTGCAATGGGCAGTACTCTTTGCTGATGCAGTTCATCAGATAGGCGGGGCTATTGTCACCAGGATTCTCATTTTCGTCTTTGCTCTTACCCCGTGAGGTTCTCGAATCTGGGAGATAAGAATATCTCCTTGTTTGGCTGGTATTGCAGCATCACCGTCACCAATAAAAAAACCCTCTCCTTCCAATACCTGAATGGAGAGCTCGCCATCCAGATCATGTGAATGAACAGGAAAGGTAACCCCTTCATCGAGGTTAAAGTTGACGATTTTAAAGTTGGGTGAGTCTTCTACCAGAAAGAACCTTTTCATGGCGCCGGGAGTAAATTCATTAGTATCTTTTAATTGTAAAACCTTCATGGTATCTCCTTCCATTGTTCTTGTTTAATCGACTTCAGGCTGGATCAATGTTGTCTATCCTTCCTGCCAACAGAGTATCTTGTGCACCAACGAATCTCTAGTTTTTAATCCACTTTTTAAAATACGAACCTTTATCAGGCAAGACAGCGTCTCTTAACATTAGACTTTGCAATGGGTGTGCCAAATAATTAAATGTTTCATTTCAGTATGTTAAAAAATATGTCCACATTTACACAACACCTCTATGTTGCGAAACACATAACATCGTTATTATATTCATAACCATGGACAAGCTACATACTCTCTCAGCCATCGCAGATGACCTTACAACAGTCATGAGTGCGGAAGATCGTTATCAACGATTATTGGACGCATTACGCCGTGCCATCCCTTATGATGCAGCAACGCTGCTGCGGGTCGAGGCTGACAAACTCACGCCAATTGCCGCAAAAGGATTAACCCCGGACGCCATGGGGCGAATCTATTTGCGAAGTGAACACCCACGCCTGGACCTTATCTGCAATTCAGATGCACCGATACTCTTTCCGGCAGACAGTCCTCTCCCTGACCCTTTTGACGGCATGTTGGTTTCAGATCCTGAGGCCTTACAGCACATCCATGCCTGTCTAGGCTGTCCGCTGTATGTCAACGGCAGCCTGGTTGGCGTTCTGACAGCCGATTCTGTTACTGTTGGGGCATTTGACCATCTACCCAAACAGTATTTACAGACCATCGGTTCTATGGCCGGCGCGCAAATGCAGATGGCTGATTTACTCAAAGCACTTGAAGAAAAAGCAGAACGCCAAGGCCAGATTGCCTCAGACCTGATGCAGGATGTTGCTCTGCAGAGAGGTTGGGAAATTCTTGGTAAGAGTCCGGTAATTGAAAAATTGCGACAAGAAATTAAGCTGGTTGCTCCATCAGATTATACGATCCTGGTCCTTGGCGAAACCGGCGTCGGCAAAGAACTGGTAACCAGAGCTATACACCGCCATTCCTATCGACAAGATAAAGCGATGCTGTACCTTAACTGCGCGGCGCTGCCCGATTCACTTGCTGAAAGTGAACTTTTTGGCCATGTAAAAGGTTCATTTACCGGAGCGATCAACGACAGAGCCGGTAAATTTGAGCTTGCCGATGGCGGAACTCTCTTTTTGGACGAAATTGGTGAGCTCTCCCTGGAAATTCAGGCCAAAATTCTGCGGGTCATTCAAGAAGGCGAAATCCAGAGAATCGGCTCAGAAAAGATGATCCTCGCAGACGTTCGTTTACTTGCAGCGACGAACAGAAACCTGGAAGCAGAGGTACAGGCTGGAAGATTCAGAGCCGATCTGTATCACCGACTCAACGTTTATCCGATAAAGGTACCGGCACTGCGTGAGAGAAAGGAAGATATCGCTATTCTTGCCGGCTTTTTCGTTGAACGAGCCAAAAAACGACTTGGCCTGGGAGAAATTCGCATAAGCGAGCCCGCCTTACAGCTTCTCGGTCGTTATAATTGGCCGGGTAATGTCCGTGAACTGGAAAATATACTCTCCAGAGCCCTATTAAAGGCGTCCCAACGATCTCTCAATGAGGACTATTTAAGAATACTGCCCGAACATCTGGCAGGAGACCTCGGATCAGCGCTCTATGTGCATCCTGCTCCTGCCTACGAATCGCCTTCTCCCCCTCATGCAGATCTTTCTTTTCGTGAAGAGGTAAAATCGTTTCAAATACGACTCATTCAAGCAGCACTCGATCGGAACCAGGGGAACTGGGCGGCGGCTGCGCGTGAGCTGGATATGCATCGCAGCAACCTCCATAACCTCGCAACCCGATTAGGGATGCGCCGATAGGCAGGACAAGCTTTCGTCTTGCCTATTCAATTCTCTGCACCAATTGACCTATCCGACCCGTCGCCACAACTTCCAGGAACTGCTCTCCCAGCCTGCTGCTCATTTCCACCGCCTTCTCCCAGGCCGCAATACGTTCAGCATCACGCCCCGCCAGACTGACAAAATGGTTGCGGTTCGGGATCTCGCCCATTGGCAGCTCCGCCACAAATGAAGGGGACGGAGCCAGAAGCAGCACATCAGCAAGCATTCGACCGTCGGCCCTTCGACCCGGCATGTTTTTATCAAACCAGCCAAGAGTCACCTGGGAGTAAAAATGCGGATAGAGAACAATACCGTCTTCTCCACCAAGAAAGTCAAAGGCAGGATGATAGTGAAAAAGACCGCCATCCTTGTAGGCAGCGTTTTCAGCACCGGAAATTGTGTGAACACTTTTCATTACCCAGGGAATGGAACCGCTGGCCAGCAACGCCTGACGAAAATTTTCAGGCGAAAGCATCACCTCTCCGGCAGGAAATTCACCATTTTGGTGAAATGGCGGCGGGTCCCTCCTGTCGTAAAAGAGCAATGGTTCGCAGAACCTGCGAAAGAGGTTGCGGGAAATCCGGTTAGCCAGCCAGGCCATTGCCAGTCCAAACATTTCAACCTTTGGATTATCCGATGCTAGCGGACCGCGGCAGCGAACAGCAGAAAGATGCAGGCGGCAGTACGGATGTTGCAACACTTCTTCAGGAACACCCGGTCCGACAAATTTTTGCAAGATCCGTTCAGCTTCAACTGCAACCTGATCAGGAGTTATCCTGCCCTGGTAATGCTGATGAATATAGGCTCTAGCCAGGCAGTCAAATGCGGCCTGAGGGTTCTGTCGGGCCGCCGCCGCAGATTTCCAGGATCCGATCGAGGTACCGTAAAGATGCAACGGTTTCTTACGACCGACAAACCACTGCCCGAAAAGTGCAGATTCCAGGCCATGCAGCACCAGCCACTTGGCCGCACCTGAAGCACCGACTACCATTTTCACATCATCGGCACTGAGCCCACCCGATCGAATACGTTCGTACGCTCTGTGCCCGGCAAGAAAAAGTATATCCATTGTTATCAGAAAATCATTAACCGGAGCTGCACCCACCTGGCTTCCGACTTTATGTCAGTAGTTTCAAACATTGTCAATTCTCCCTGCATGTCCATTCGTCAACATGTGTCAGAATCCAAAAATTTACAGCGCCTCCTTACTATTACACCCATTGAGGCGCTGTAAAATTGAGGTGTATCCTAGAGGCTGCATTCCAAGATTTTTTTACTTAAATCCGGTGTAATATCCTGGTGTTCTCCCAAAGCTATCATGCCATGGGCCTGCAACTGTTCAAGGAGAAGTGGAATACTGTCATGACCAATACCATAATCAGATAAACGTGTTTTTACCTGCATCTGTTCAAAAAAGTTACGGGTTTTATCTATGGCCGCATTTATTCGCTGTTCATTGTCACCTTCTTTAATTCCCCAGACACGCTCCGCATATTGGAGCAATTTTTCTCCTTTATTCTCTTTGCATATAGTCAACACACCAGGGAGGACCACCGCAAGGGTCTGGGCATGGTCAAGGCCATACCGGGCTGTTATTTCATGGCCAATCATATGGGTGGCCCAGTCTTGTGGTACTCCGGCCCCGATCAAACCATTTAAAGCCAGAGTTGCAACCCACATCAGGTTGGACCGCACTTCGTAATCTTGCGGTTTTTTAAGAGCTTTAGGCCCCTCTTCAATCAACGTCAGCAGCAGTCCTTCAGCAAATCGATCCTGGACTTTTCCGTTCACTGGATAGGTGAGATATTGCTCGACAATATGAACAAACGCATCAACCACGCCATTGCTGATTTGTCGGGGGGGGAGCGTATAGGTTTTTTCAGGATCCAGTACTGAAAAAAGTGGGAACACCAAGGGACTCATAAAGGCGAGTTTCGCCTGTATTGATCTGCGTGTCACGACGGCCCCGCTGTTCATCTCCGATCCGGTTGCCGGCAGGGTCAATACCGAACCAAAAGGCAATGCTTTCTGGACTCCCGCCCCGTATTTCACCAGAATATCCCAGGGCTCTCCGTCAAACACTGCCGCTGCTGCAATAAACTTTGTTCCATCTATGACAGAACCGCCGCCAACTGCCAAAAGAAAATCAATGGAATTTGTATGGACCATATCCACTGCTTTCATCAGCGTTTCGTAAGTGGGATTGGGTTCTATTCCACTGAATTCAAAGACGGTATGATCACTCAGGGCGGCCAGCACCTCATCCAGTGTGCCGTTCTTCTTAACACTTCCACCGCCATAGGTTATGAGCACACGGCTCTTGGCAGGAATTTTGTTTTTGATTTCGGCAATTTTCCCTTTGCCAAACAGTATTTGGGTGGGATTTACAAAATTAAAATCTAGCATACAATTGACCTCCACAGGTCCGTAATAGTTACAATATCTTTAAAATAATGCGTTGAAAAGAGTTATGGTCATGGTGTTAACGATGAAGTTTGTTCACGTTAACGACGGAGAATTTCAACAATGCGCAAGGCCGCAGCTTCCGATGAGGCAGGGTTCTGACCCGTTATCAGGTTTTCATCTTCTGCAACATAACTTCCCCAGTCTTCACCTTTAGAATACACGCCCTCATTTAGTTTCAGCATGTCTTCTACCAAAAATGGAACGACCTTGGTCAGCTGAACCGCGGCTTCTTCAGTGTTACTGAAACCGGTTACTTTTTTTCCTTTAACTAGTGGTTCTTTTTGTGCATTTTTTGCACGTCGCAGAACTCCGGGGGCATGACAGACGAGTCCCAGGGGTTTTCCTTTTTGATAAAAATCCTCAATCAAGGAGATAGAGTGCGTATCTTCGGCCAGATCCCAGAGTGGCCCGTGCCCGCCAGGGTAAAAAACGGCATCATAGTCATCGGGTTTGATCGAATCTAAACGGAGGGTGTTGGCAAGCGCCTGTTGCGCCTGGTCATCTTTTCGAAAACGAGCTGTAGCCGCTGTCTGGAAGTCAGGCTCATCACTTTTAGGATCAAGCGGGGGCTGTCCGCCTTTTGGTGATGCCAAGGTAACTTCAAAAGACTGGTCTTTAAAGACGAAGTATGGGGAAGCAAATTCTTCTAACCAGAAACCGGTCTTTAAACCTGTATCGCCAAGTGTATCGTGTGAGGTAAGAACCATTAATATTTTCATCAATTCACCTTATAATTATATCTTATTACAGCTTGTTATTAACTTTGATGACAAGTTTCCCAAAGTTTTTTCCTTCCAGCAGGCCCATAAATGCTTGCGGCGCACTCTCTAAGCCTTCAACAACCTGTTCCCGGTAATGTATTTTCCCGGTAGCGAGCATTTCTGTCATGTTTTTGGAAAACTCATCGTAGCGATGGCCATAATCGTCAAAGATGATAAAACCCTGCACTTTGATGCGCTTGACTAAAATCGTCCCCATCAGCAACGATAAACGATCAGGTCCATCGGGCAGTTTGGTTGCATTATATCTTGAAACAAGGCCGCAGACGGGTATTCTTGCCCCTACATTCAGCAACGGTAAAACCCCATCAAAGACCTTTCCGCCAACATTCTCATAATAGATGTCAATGCCATCGGGGCAGGCCTGTTTCAGCTTATCGGCAAAATCCGGATCTTTGTGATCAAGACACTCATCAAAACCAAGAGTCTCTTTAGCGTAACTGCATTTTTCAGGTCCCCCGGCAACGCCGATCACACGGCAACCCTTTAACTTGCCAATCTGTCCTACAGTGGCCCCAACCGGACCGGTCGAAGCAGCTACCACCAGAGTGTCCCCGGGCTTTGGCTTACCGATATCTAACAATCCCATATACGCAGTAAAGCCAGGCATTCCCAAAATGCCGAGGGCAAACGATGGCTTTTCGGGATTTTTACCCAACTTGACGAGACCGGTACCATCGGATACTGCATAGAGTTGCCAACCAATGTAGGCCAAAACCCATTCGCCTTTTTCAAAAGCAGGGTTACGGGAATCTTCTATTTGACACACAGTACCACCCACCATTACCTCATCTACACCCACCGGAGGGGCATACGATGGTGCATCGCTCATCCGGCCGCGCATGTACGGATCAAGCGACAAATAGATACTCCGCAGCAATACCTCACCTTCGGCCGGCACCGGTATTGCAATTTCCTCCAACCGAAAATTGTCTTGTACAGGTGCCCCTTTAGGACGGGAAGCAAGTACAATTCGGCGATTTATATTCTTATTTTGTTCCATAGTATTTCACCTTTTTAAAATTTTATATTTTGCAATGAGGTAATCGGTATACCAATTGGTTTAATTCACTGAGACTCTCCTTGCACCGTCAACCAGTCACCTGGCGAAACTTGCACGGTGGCGCCGATTTATGTCACAGTATTTTTGGTCAAAATTGATGTGGTAATACGCATGGCCTGTTGCAAACCATCATCGCTACGCTGCAATTTACTCATCAGCGTTGCCCCAAGCCACATGTTATAAAGACACTCCGCAGTCACGGCGGGATTGATCTTTTCGATCGAACCATCTTCAAGACCTCCTTCAATGCACCGTGCTATTCTTTGA
>JBBRDD010000023.1:0-36192 GCA_038204235.1 Desulfobulbales bacterium | reverse complement strand
CATGCCTCGCGGTGGCGTTTCAGCAGCCGCTCGGTGCGCTCCAAAGCGGCAAAAATAGTGAGACGCTCAGCCTCATTGTGTGCGTCTTTTTCCCTCTACCTGCCACCGCAGGCTGAAGACGAAAAAGTGCCGTTCATCTGGTGGCTGTCTGGACTGACCTGTACCGACCAGAATTTTGTCATCAAGGCCGGAGCCCAGCGGCTTGCAAGTCAGCTGGGACTCGCCGTAATATGTCCCGATACCAGTCCCCGCGGGGAGGAGGTCGCTGACGGAACGGCAAGCGAGTGGGATTTCGGCAAAGGGGCCGGCTTTTATGTCAATGCGACCAGAGAACCGTATCTGCCGCATTACCAGATGTATGACTACATCCAAAAGGAACTGCCCCAACTGGTTACCGGGGCTTTTTCCCTCGATGAAAAGCAGCAAAGCATCTTCGGCCATTCGATGGGAGGGCATGGCGCCCTTGTTCTGGCTCTCCGTAATCCCGGGCAGTATAAGGCCTGTTCGGCCTTTGCCCCGGTGGTTGCGCCGGCATCGTGTCCCTGGGGGGAAAAGGCTTTTTCCCGGTATCTCGGGGATGAGCAGGAGGCGTGGCACCAATATGATGCCACCAGCCTGGTGCAGCAGCATGGCACGTCCCTGGCGCTGTTGATTGACCAGGGAACGGCGGACCCGTTTCTTGAGACGCAGCTACGGCCGGAACTGTTCCGAAAGGCGTGCGCAGAGGCCGGTGTCGCCCTGGAGCTCAATTTCAGGGAGGGATACGATCACAGTTATTTTTTTATCGCCAGCTATCTGGAAGATCATTTCCTCTTCCATAACCATTTTCTCCGCTGATGTCTGAGCCGCAGCCGATAAAACCGTTGAAGAGCGGAGGAGAAGAGGGGCGCATGAGTGCAGGGACTTTATACCGCGTCGCGGCGGTACAGATGGTATCGGGTTCGGATGTTTCCGAAAATCTTGAGAAGGCAGAACGCCTTATCGCAGAGGCTGTCGCCCGGGGTGCGCGACTGATCGTATTGCCCGAGAATTTTGCCGTAATGAGCACAAACGAGCAGGACAAGATACACGTTGCGGAGGAAGATGGTATTGGTCCGATCCAGGATTTTCTCGTGGCTGCTGCGAAACAGCATGGGATCTGGCTTGTCGGGGGTACGGTACCTCTTCTCTCAGGCTGCCCTGGCAAAATACGCAATGTCTGTCTGGTCTATTCCCCATTGGGGGAGCGTAGCGTTCGCTACGACAAAATCCACTTATTCGGGTTTGATAACGGACTGGAGCGGTATGACGAATCTGCAACCGTCGAGGCCGGCGATAAGGTGGTCACCTTTGCCGCAGAGGGGCGGCGGGTTGGTCTGTCGGTCTGCTATGACCTGCGTTTTCCTGAACTTTTCCGGGCAATGGGAGAGGTCGACCTGATAGTGCTGCCGGCTGCATTTACCTACCCCACCGGCCTTGCCCATTGGGAGGTACTCCTCAGAGCCCGGGCTATCGAAAACCAGTGTTACCTCATTGCCGCTGCCCAGGGAGGCCATCACCCTTCGGGACGCCGCACCTATGGGGACAGCATGATTGTTGATCCGTGGGGGGAGGTTTTAGCGCGCTGTGCAGAGGGTCCAGGGGTGGTCATCGCAGAAATATCATTGCATCACCTGCAACAGATACGCCTGCGGCTGCCTGCCTTAAAAGATCGTCGCCTCATCTGATGCTTTCGGCTCCTTTTTGTATTGGCCATCGGGATTGAGGACGGTTGAAAAAGGTGGATACCAAGCCTGTCTGATTCTTGATTTTCTAAAAGTCAAAAAAAACTTTCCATGTTGCTAGGCATTTGGGACAACTTCTTTACATAAAAGGAGAGCATGAAAACACGATTCCCGCACATCACGGGGATTCCTTTTAGTCCACATGCTGAGTAGCGATCCTGGACACAACCCCAATCTCTTCTTGATTTAGCTGTGGCGATGGGCTATGCCAGAAAAATTCTGGAACGGTAAAAATAATGAGTATGATCCTTCAACACTGGTGAAAATTCATTCAGGCAATGCACAAAAAGGGATAATTAATATGCTGACAATTGATAGAAATTTATGCAAAAAAGATGGGTTGTGCGTAGCTGAATGCCCTGTCTCAATTATCACTATGAAGGACAAAGACAGCGTGCCGGAAACTGTTGAAGGGGCTGAAAATCTGTGTCTGCGTTGCGGCCACTGTGTCGCTGTTTGTCCTCATGGCGCGTTGAGCCATGAAGCCACTCCTTTAGAGACTTGCGCAGAGATAGTCAAAGGAATGGCCATAGACAGAGAGCAAGCTGTTCATTTTTTGCGTTCCCGGCGCTCATGCAGAGTGTTCAAAGATACACAAGTAGAGAAAGAAACCATTGAGAAACTCATTAAAGTGGCCAGTTATGCCCCGACAGGCAGTAATCTCCAGATGGTAGAATGGCTTGTAATACGCGATAATAATAAATTAATCGAGCTGTCCGGACTGGCCGTTGATTGGATGCGTGAAACACTTAAACACAACGCCAAATCCGCGCCACCATATATGGCCAGATTAATTGACGCCTGGGACGATGGCCACGACACAATCCTCCGCAATGCACCGACAGTGGTTGTGGGGATGGTGAACAAGGAAGCCCGCAATGGCCTGGTGGACACAACTATAGCCCTGACTTACCTGGATTTGGTCGCTCCAAAATTTGGCCTTGCCACCTGCTGGGCCGGGTTGCTTCAGGGAGCAATGTTATATTGGCCTCCTGTAAAAAAAGCAATGGGCATAACCGACGACTACCCTTTCCATTACCCAATGATGGTCGGCTATAATAACATGCGATATTATCGAATGCCTGAACGTAAGACACCCCCAATTTCCTGGAGATAGCAGCCAGACCAATTTTGAACAATTCCAGCCAACCAGTTTATTCAATGAGTACAAAATCTGGACCGACCGCAACATGGTGGGTCCAGATTCTGTTAGCTGTAGCGATTCGCATTGCTAAACGCCCGGGGCCGCAATCAAGCCAATTCTTGGCCCACAGTAAATGCGAATAAACCGCAGCCGTTTAGACCAGTGAACTGTGGGAAATAGCCAAATCCAAATTGAGAGGTCATTTTAACTACTACGGTGTAACCGACAATTCTCACGGAATTGCGAGATTTGGCCATGAAGTGAAAAAACTGCTGTTTAAGTGGCTCAACCGTAGGGGGAAAAGGAGCTGTATCACTTGGGAAAAGTTCAATAAAAGACTTGTTGTGATTGCCTTCGACTTACCGAAGAAACCGGTCTACTCGACAAATTGCTTTTTTTCTTAGATGGTTAAGATTGCCAAGAGAAATTTTTCTAGCGGGGCTTGCCAGGTACTAAAATTGATGACTGACCTCATTTTGCCACTTTCTGCTCTTCTCTAAGAGGGTTTTTGGTTATTGAAGAGTTGAGATGGAAGTGGTGACTGTCTGATCAAGATCGCTCATTTTTGGTAATGTCTATCTCCCGTTTTCGAATGATACGATAGGCATATTCGATCACAACTGAGAGGACAACCATTCCCGCCAGGAAAAAGATATGCGCGGGATTATCGCGCAAGGTGAGCCAGATCAGGCTTCCTAAAGCGGCAAGACAAAGAAACGTTCCCACGATCGAAATCCCCTTGTTGCTCCCGATTTTTCCGGATAGCCGATAAGAAGCACCATTGACCGCTGCGAAGATCAGCAGAAACCCGGCGCTTCCCATCATGGAAATACTATCCAGGTTAAAAGAGTTGGCCACAACCAGGGTGGCCGCCGCGGTGATCAACAGGCCCTCGATGGGCTTATCCCAGATCTTGTTCTCCAGGAAGGCAGGCAGTTCGCCATCTTTAGCAATTATAAACGACAGGCGTGCAGCACCGTACAGTGTAGCATTAATCGCCGACGCCGTGGATAGCAAGGCGGCTACCGTGATGATGTCATAGCCCTTTTGACCCAAAAACGGGCGGGCGGCTTCGGCCAGTGCATAATCTTTGGCCTGGACGATATCGGGAACCGGCAGATTTCCCACGGTAACCAAGGCAACCAGGACATACAGGACGATCACAAATATAGTCGATATGAAAAAGGCTCGCGGCAGGTTTATTGAGGGGCTGGTGATATCGCCGGCTGTATTAGCGATAAGCTCGAAACCCTCATAGGCCAGAAAAATCACCATTCCACCGGCAATCAGGGGAACGGGCGCCGCCCAGTGAGAAACTGCCAGCCGCGATGGGTCAATTCCGAAAAATCCGATCCCGACAAACACCAGCAGAATGATCACCTTGATGGCGACAATCCACTCCTCTGCCTCGCCGATCAGCTTAGAGCTCAATATATTCAGCCCTGTAATCAGGAGAATAATGCCGCTGATAAGGACGTGTTTGGCAATAGCATGCCAGGACGATGGAAATAGTTCAGCACCGTAACTACCGAAGGCATAGGCGTAGAGCGAGAGCATGACGATATAACTGATCCAGAGCAGAATATTCAGCGAACCTGTCCAGAAGCCCGAACCAAATGCCTTATCCAGATAGGCGACGGTACCACCCTGACTGGGCAGGGCAACCGACAATTTCGTGTATGAATAGGAAGTGACAAGTGCAATAAATCCGGCCAGTAAAAAAGAGAGTGGTGCCCCCGCTTTGGTAATCTGTACGGAAAGACCAAGCACGGCAAAAATACCGCCGCCGACCATTCCGCCCACGCCTATGGATACGGCGCCCCACAAACTAATGGAACCTTTGTCCGAAGATTTAGAATCAGCCATGACACTCATTTCCCGTCAACGTTTTATGTCCCTTGCAATTGTTTTTGTTCATTAACGTGATGGTCTGGTCCCCCTGAAACAATTACAAAAAGAAAGATTACTCCTTAAAATAAAGAAGCGTGTCAAATTTCCAGCCGAACGCCGACTTCAATTGTTTGCTCCGCTGGAAGATTAAAAAATGAGATGGCATCGGCTGCGTTGCGGGACATAAAAATAAAGAGGTTGGCACGCCATCTCATCATGGCCGATTTTTCAGCGATAACCAGGTTTTCATGGCCGATATAAAAACTCGTTGTTTCCGGATCCAGATCCAAACTCTGATCCCGCATCAGTGACAGTACACTCTCCAACTTAAGATCTTCCATGAAGCCATAGCAAGCGCTGACGCGATGAAACCCTCCGCCCAATTTTTCGGTTTGGATCTTTTCGAGATTAGGAATTCGCGGAATGTTTTCCACCTGAAAAGTCAGCAGTATTGTCCGATTGTGAATCACTTTATTGTGCTTGAGGTTCTTTGCCAAGGCTACTGGCACGACATTTGGATTTCCTGTTAAATAAACCGCGTCCCCTTCGATTTTGTTTGGCGGGTGGTTGGCCAGATCGACGATCAATTGATGCACCGGCGACATGACCTTGTGCAGCTTGGCCGCCAGTATACCACGTCCCTTGGCCCAGGTGAGCATCACTGTAAAAAATGTAGCTCCGATAACCAGTGGGAACCATGCCCCGTGCAGGATTTTGCTGAGGTTGGCTGCAAAAAACGGCACGTCCACCAGCAAAAAGAGGCCTGCCAGCGGTGCGGCCCACATCAAAGGCCAATGCCACTGTCTGCGGGTTACAACAAAAAACAGCACCGTGTTAATGATCATCGTGGAGGTTACGGCTAACCCATATGCAGCGGCGAGTTTGCTGGAGGATTGAAAGCCGGCCACAAGGGAGATCGTGCAGACCATGAGCATCCAATTGACCGGAGCTATATATATCTGGCCAATTTGCGTTGCGGCGGTATGCCGGATGTTTAAACGCGGGAGGTATCCCAGCTGGATTGCTTGTCGGGTCATGGAAAAAGCGCCGCTGATGACCGCCTGTGAGGCGATTATGGTGGCCAGGGTAGCTAACAACACCGTCGGAACAATAGCCCAAGCGGGCACCATTGCGTAAAAAGGATGACTGGCCGCTTCCGGATTGACCAGGAGAAGGGCTCCCTGCCCAAAATAATTCAACACAAGGGCTGGAAAAACAATGGCAAACCAGGTCAGACGAATGGGCTGGGGACCGAAGTGCCCCATGTCGGCGTATAACGCTTCGGTGCCGGTGACCACCAGGAATACGGCTCCCAACACCACAAACCCGTGCAGTTTATTAATAACCAGGAAGTTAATCGCATGCCATGGAAAAACAGCCAGTAAAACTTGCGGCGTATGGGCCACTTGCATGGCCCCGGTTACCGCCAGAAAACAGAGCCACACCAGAATTACCGGCCCGAAAAGACGGCCCAACAGCGCCGTTCCCTGTCGCTGGATCAGAAACAGGCCAACGAGAATGGCAACGGTGATGGGGATCACATAGCCTTTGAACAGGGGTGTGATAACAGAGAGCCCTTCTACTGCGCTCAGAACCGAAATCGCCGGAGTGATCATGCCGTCTCCATACAGCAGGCACGCCGCAAAAAGACCCAAGGCAATGATGCCTAACCTTCGCCTGTCTTCGGAAGGCCCATTTTTACCGCGAATCAAGGCGATTAAAGCAATTTCACCGCCTTCTCCATGGTTGTTGGCGCGAAAAACGAAGGTCAAGTATTTCAGGCCCACAATCATTACCAGAGCCCAAAACATCAGGGAAAGGATTCCCAAGACGTTGGCATGACTTACATCGATACCGTATTCACCGTGGAAACACTCCCGAATGGCATATATCGGGCTGGTGCTGATATCCCCAAAAACCACCCCCAGAGCGGCAAGTGAAAGCCGCGACAGCCGGTTTTTTTGTTTAGGTTGCGCGCCATGACTTTTGGACTCTTCCGGAGCCGATTTTTCAGCCACTTCATGAGGAATGGTCATTCCAGGTCCTTTTTCTTTCGGTCAAATTCCTGCGTATCGATTTCACCACTTGCATAACGTTTCTTCAAAGCGACAGGTTGTCGCTTTCTTCAGGTTTTCTGAAAAAGGCTCTTTCAATCGAAAAGCTACCTGATCCACTGCTCAGGAACTGCCCTTTCATTTCAACTTTTGCAACATTTTTACAGTTTCACCTTCCGGAGTCGGAGAGCATTGCCGATGACCGACACGGAACTCAGGCTCATCGCGGCGCCGGCAATAATCGGGCTGAGCAATACCCCAAAGAACGGGTAAAGCACCCCGGCCGCCACAGGAATGCCCAAGGAGTTGTAGAGAAAAGCGAAAAGCAGATTTTGCCGGATGTTTCGCATGGTGGCATGACTGAGGCGTATAGCCTTGGCGATGCCCCGGAGATCGCCTTTGACCAGCGTGACACCTGCGCTTTGCATGGCCACGTCGGTGCCCGTGCCCATTGCAATGCCGACTTCCGCTTCGCTGAGGGCGGGGGCGTCGTTGATGCCGTCACCGGCCATGGCAACATGTTTGCCTTTCGCGCGGAGCTGTTTAATTTGCTCAACCTTGCCGGCGGGTTCGATCTCCGCCTCGACCACATCGATGCCGAGTTTACCGGCCACAGCTGCTGCGGTGCGGTGATTGTCACCGGTAAGCATGACGACTTCCAGACCAAGCGCATGGAGCTCGTGGATAGCTTCAGCGGTAGTGGCTTTGATCGGGTCGGCTACGGTGAGAATTCCTGCAGGCTTGCCATCAATGGCGACAAACATTGCGGTCTTGCCCTCTGTTTGCAGTTTTTCGGCAGAGGCCTCCAGCTGTTCCAGGCCGGAGATCTTTTCGTCCCGGAGGAAATCCGGTTTGCCGATCAGCACTAAACGACCAGTGACGGTGCCGATAACTCCTCCCGCCGTCACCGAGCGAAAGTCCTTGACGTCTGCAAGGACGATGTCTTTTCCCTTGGCGCCCCGCACAATCGCAGCAGCGAGCGGATGTTCACTATTCTGTTCTATAGAGGAGGCCAGCCCGAGCATCTCGTTTGCCGTAAAACCTTTGCTCGGCAGGACATCGATGAGTTGGGGTTTGCCCTCCGTCAAGGTACCCGTCTTGTCGACAACGAGGGTAGTGACTTTTTCCAATCGCTCAAGGGCCTCGGCATTTTTCACCAGAACTCCCTCCTGCGCACCCCGTCCGACCCCTACCATGATGGACATAGGCGTCGCCAGCCCAAGGGCACAGGGGCAGGCTATAATCAGGACAGCAACGGCATTGACGATGGCATGGGCGAGCTTAGGCTCCGGCCCCAGCCACATCCAGACAACAAAGGTGAGCACCGCGATTGCCAGCACCACCGGCACGAAGATAGCCGCGACTTTGTCGGCCAGGCCCTGAATGGGTGCGCGACTGCGCTGGGCCTCAGCAACCATATTAACGATCTGGCCGAGCAGGGTGTCGTTGCCGACGCGTTCAGCCGTCATGACAAAACTGCCTGAGCCATTGACGGTGCCGCCGGTAACTTTATCACCGACACTCTTTTCCACCGGTAGCGGCTCACCGGTGACCATCGATTCCTCTACGCTGGAGTGGCCTTCCACCACCTCGCCATCGACGGGGATTTTATCACCAGGAACCACCCGCAACTTGTCGCCGACCTTCACCTGCTCAAGCGGGATCTCCTTATCGCCTCCAGACACGACTTGTCGCGCCGTGGGCGGGGCGAGATTGAGCAAGCCTTTAATGGCACTGCCGGTCCGGCTGCGAGCCCGCAGTTCGAGCACCTGACCGAGAAGCACCAGTACTGTGACCATGCCGGCGGCCTCGAAGTAGATGGCGACCTTGCCTTCATGCAGCATCGCGGGCGGGAACAGATTGGGTATGAGCATCGCCACGACGCTGAAAATGAATGTCGCACCGACACCGATACTGATGAGCGTGAACATGTTCAAGTGACGATTGATGACCGAGCGGTAGCCTCGTTGAAAAAACGGCCAGCCAGCCCACAGGACTACGGGAGTGGTGAGCGCAAATTGCAGCCAGCGGGAGGCGTTGCTTTTTACCCAGGACAGACTGTCCAGCGCCGGGAGCAAGTGCGTCATCGCCAGAATAAACACCGGCAATGCCAGTGCAGAGCCGATCCAGAAACGCCGGGTCATGTCGTGCAGTTCGGCGTTTTCTCCTTCGTCAGTACCGACCGTCGCTGTTTTTGCTTCCAGCGCCATACCACACTTCGGGCATTCGCCGGGATGATCCTGTTCTACCTCGGGGTGCATAGGACAGGTATAGATGGTCTTGCCCGATAGTTCCTCCTGTGGTTTTTCGGTAGCATCTGATGTTGACAGAAACTTCTGCCGACAGTGGTCGCTACAGAAATAGAACGTCTGTCCGTCACGTACTGTAGAGAGTGTGGACTCTTTAGCCACCGTCATGCCGCAGATGGGGTCAAGGGATGTTCCATTGCCTTGGCTTGCCATATGCCACCTCCTTTGATGCTTTTTACAATTCTTTCTCCATTATTCCCTAAACTCCAGCCTCAGGCAGTTGCTGAGTATGAAAGCTTTCCGTCAGGAGGGTGGTTGGTTTCAATGTAGCAAGAACGGTCCTAATGTCCTCCTAGTACATGAAACTTTGACAGGACAACACGGAGAAAATGCTCGGGTTTTGTTCGAGAACCTTCTCTTCCTGCGACTGACCAACCTCCAAGACAAGACCTTGACGAACGACCTCCTCGCCAATATGGGTCATGGTTTTATGGGGTCGTGCATCTGGGTAATCACCAAATGATAGGCGGCGACGGGAAGCTGCAGGGTCGTCGAGACTGCCGTAAGGGGTTTTTCGGCAGAGAATGTAATCAGCATGGTTTTCCTTCATGGGTAAAATGGGACAGCTTCGAACTGGGTATTATTTTCGGGATACCTTGTTGATCAAGATAACCAGCAGAACTGCCACCAATATGCCGATGACCGGCAAAATCCAATTATTTCCGCCCATCATTCCGCCATCCATCCATCCGTTTACGTAATTCATCATAGTAATGCTCCTTCTAGCTCACGATGAGTCAGCCGGTTATCCGGCGACGCAGCATGTTGTTGAGGAAATTTCCGACTCTCATCGCGGCACTCAGAGAGGCACGGCTATGCCGCCTGTGGTCGGAGACGAGAGGGGGGGCTTATTTTACTGGAAATTTCAAGCCTTAAAGCTCGTAACTGCATCTTCCAGGGTCGATTGCAACACCGTCCACGTATTCTCCACACCGTCGACGAGCTCCTCCCACACGTCATCATGGGCAGCATCGAGTTCCTTTAATTTGGCCTTCGTGGCGATGATATGGTGTTCAACTTTTTCAACATGTCGGTTGTGTTTTGCCCGAGTAGCGGTATCGAAATTCTGTCCCTGTGCCTTGAATTCGGCGAATCTGGCCTGAACTATTTCCAACTCGGTGTATATTTTCTTTTTATAAGCATCTCTGTTCCGCATTGTATAACTCCTGTAATAGTATTCCGGTAAATGTCCGGTATTTGTATATATTAAACAAAATTTCCGATTGCTGCCTTTTTTCTTCCAGGCGACTTTTTCGTGTCCTGCAGGATTTAATGAATCCGATATAAGGTGTGCCGCCGTTATTAAGCTAGACTCATCGGCCTCCCCTGGTTTCGCCATCCCCGTCCTGGTTGTTCCAGCTTTCAAAGACTTTCCCGGGGAAAGAGAAGAGGTGAAGAACGGCCTCCTGCGTACCGTTTAAATACGTCTGCCTTGAACCAACCGAACCACAATCACAATGATTGCAAGGACCAGTAGGAGATGAATGAATCCTCCCATAGTGTACGATGAGACAAGACCCAGGAGCCAAAGGACGATGAGGATAATGGCAATTGTTCCAAGCATGATAGAACTCCTTTCTGTAAGATGGAAATTACGAGAGAAATCTCCACATCGGTCAACACTAAGCTGAAAATTCCAAATGTCCCCAGGAGGAAGGTGGCCCCAAAATGCACCACAGGGAAAATGATGCGCGATCTCTACCTTTAATTATTCAAATATTGTACCAAGTTAGAGAATATCGAGAACAACCCTGTACTGTTTTGTTATTATTGCATAATGTGTGAAAAATATAAGCTTGAACGTGATTGATAAGCTCCTGGGAATGGTCATATTTGCTCAATGGTCATATATAACCAAGTTTCTATTGTGAATGCTTTTTAAGCACCTGATGTCACATTTTCTAAACCTCCATTAAATGAGACGCAAAAGGAGTGATTCGCGCAGATCAGGTATGTATGGGACGGTCCCTGCGATTCGATCAAAATCAGCGACAAGCCCTCGGTGAATATGCACGGTTGCCTGCTGGAACTCTTCAATCTGCTCCACCGCATGTTTGCCACTCGCCTCAATATACGCCGGAAGGACAAGCTTGAGCAAGGGGATGGCGTGTGCGTTGCCGGTTGATTCGTATCTGTTGAAAATCTGATCAGCACTGTCACGTGTTGAAGCAAGCCAGACTTTTACCGGCGAAACAGGTTGGTTTTGCAGAAGACGAAACCAGGTGTCGAAGCGTTTTGTAATGACCCCTAATCGAGATTTTTCCAGTCGTGCTTTGATGTTTTCCAACTCGCTGAAGGAGATCTTCCTCGTTCGGTTCGATCGCATCCTGTAGGGAATGATACGTAGCGATTTCATCCTCGTTGAAGAAACAAAGGGGAACTGTTCCCTCGGAGTTACGCTATCCGCTGCTTATTTGTTTGACGATATAGACAGTCACTGTTGGAGTGCATCACTCCCATCTCTCTTTACAGAGCAATCATTATGTCAGGGTTTAAAGTACTCTGCCACATCTCCTAACATGTTAATTTTACTTCAATAATTCCCAATTCTCCAGAAGGGACAGTTGTAACCTGATTTCAAAGGTCAGGTCACATTTGCCCAAGTGGTTGTCTATGACCAATAGGTTAAATACAACCCTTTACATTCGGTATTCAATGGCCTCCCTGTAGATCTATTATTGGGTTACTTATTCCTAAAATATCAAAGCGATGGATGATGTGACACTGAGCGTTGAAAACATGGCATAAAGATTGCGATAAGAAAGAATGACGAATGGCACCCTTACACTGGTTTTGCTCCTGAGGTCCGCCATGGTCTATGAGGAAAGAAGGGAAAAAGGTTTAGAGGTTGAATTACCCGAAAAACATTTTCCGGAAACCGCGCAGGTCCCACTCAACAAAAGGAGAAAAGCCCGTGAGAAAAACACCATATCATAGGGAACTGCTGGAAACCATGGCTTCATTGTTTTCACTTACCACCCCTTTCTTCGCAGCCAGAATAGATACTGAATCATGTGCCAGACAGTCGTATGTCTTCAGGACCTATCTCAAGGGCGATGACATCACAATACAGTATAAAGACGGCGTTGCCATCCTGATCGGGACGGTTTCTGATGAATCTCACAAATTACTGGCCAGGGAAACTCTTGCGAGATTGCCCGGGGTAACCGGTGTGTACAGTAAACTGGAAGAACATAATGAAGTCTCCACTCTGAATAAAGATGCGTGGCTCGCTGCCAAAGTAAAATCGACACTTTTATTTCATCAGAATGTGAATGCTGCCGAAACTGAGATTATCGCAAAAAACGGCATCATCACCTTGCGCGGCAAGGCTGGCAGCATTGCCCAAAAGGATCTGACGACTGAATATGCCAAGGATGTGGAAGGGGTGAACAGGGTAACAAATGAAATGACGGTGGCACCGGCCACTTTGAAGACCGGAGAAAAAGTACGGAGAGAGGCCGACACCACAGGCGAATCGATTGATGATGCGTCTGTCACGGCCCTGGTCAAGACCACCCTGTCGTATCATCGTTCGACCAGGACCCTGGGCATCACTGTCGAGACCAAGGATGGCGTGGTCATGCTGGAGGGAAAAGCCGGGAGTTGGGATGAAAAAAACCTGGTCTCCAAACGTGTGATTGACGTTCCCGGTGTCAAGATGGTGTTCAACAGCATGACTATTGAGAGAATCGCACCCATGACCAACTAAGACAGTCGACTCGTAGTCGACTGTGCCGGGACCCGAACAATAAGCTGCAGAGGCCCCCTGCAACAGTTACTCAAACTAAAATTCACCAGGAGAAGCACCATGAAATCAAGCACAAAAGACAACGTGGAAGGCAAGATTCACCAAGCAAAAGGTAAGGTCAAGGAGACCGTCGGGAAAGTAGTCAAAGACCGTGACCTGGAATCTGAAGGAAAAGCTGAAAATTTAGTAGGGAAAGTTCAGGAAAAAATCGGCGAGATCGAGAAAGTTGCAGGCAAGTAGTCTTTTCACACAATAAAGCAGCAGATGAAAGAACCACCTGTCCGGCAAGGTCTGAGAGTACCGGGTGTATCGGGATCAGAAAAAATCTTGTATGGAATTATGATGCAGGACTTAAGAAAACCCGACTCTCGTTTTCCGTCTATCCCTATTCTCTTCCATCGGCAATGCCAGAGAACGACGACAAAGGTCGTATGTAACCTTTGTCGTCCGGCTGTTTATGGCAGTCAGGCTGATCCAGTTTACCACGATTCTTCCTTGGTTTTTGAAATCAGCAGGATAGGTCCCTTGATTTGGGATGCAATGGCCTCTATTTTGATGGTCAACCTCCGCAGGGAAACTGTCAGAGTCACTGAAGTACAGTTATAAGGCATATAGTAATTCCAAAGAGATCATTCAATAGGGCAAGCACTCAAGATAATTCTAATATATTTTCGAATCATCTCCCCAATGGGCTCAAGGTGGGGTGTAAATTCACTCAAGGAAGGCAAATGAACATGAAACGGATCGGAATTATTCTTGGCAGCTCTATTCTTTTAGCTGTTGTACTCTTCGGATTATGGGTCTTCAGTCGCCCCGAACGCGGCACGACGGGCTCGGTCAGCACGCATTTCCGTATGCTTGGGCCCAACGACAAGATCGTGATTGACGGTTTTGACGACCCCAAAGTCAAGGGCGTCGCTTGTCATATTTCCCGTGCGCAAACAGGAGGGATAAAAGGTGAATTAGGTATGGCAGAGGACACGAGTGACGCAAGCATTGCCTGTCGTCAAGTCGGCCCGATCAAAATCCTTGCGGAGATCAAGGACGGTGAACGCGTCTTTGACGAGCACCGCAGCCTTATCTTCAAGAAACTTCAGGTCGTCCGCTTCTTCGACCGCGAACGCAACGTATTGGTTTACGTGGCGTATAGCGACAGGGTTGTCGAGGGAAGTCCGAAGAACAGTATCAGCACAGTGCCGATCATGGGGTGGTCGGCACCGTAAATTCGAACTTCACAGCCTGGTCAATTGTGAAAGAAAATATCAGAACTGCCAAGCAGGACCAGGAGCGGGTTAAAGAGAAAGCTCAAAATATACCAAAAAAACTCCGATATCTTTTATCAAAAATGAAGGAATCGTTATGAAACCAACAAAACCTACCTCCTTTTTTACCCGCTTTGCAAAAGCGACAGCGCGGAAAACCGGACAGCCCACTGCCTTTATGATGGCTTTAGCAGTTATCATTATCTGGCTCATTACAGGCCCAATGTTCAAATTCGGTGATACCTGGCAACTGGTTATTAATACCGGCACTACTATTGTCACCTTTCTTATGGTGTTCCTCATACAAAATACTCAGAACCGAGACTCTATGGCCTTACAAGTAAAATTGGACGAATTGATTCGCGCTATGGATGGAGCACATAATGCTCTCCTGGATCTGGAAGAATTAGACGAGAAAGAACTCGATGTGATTCGATTCAATTATGAGAATCTGGCAAAACAAGCTAGAAATGATTTGAGGAAAAATACCAGTGATACCGGAGTACCACAAATATAATTTTTTTACTTGCTCAGAATGGTCATTCATGTCGTACTCCTGAAATCCTGTCATATTGTTCAGTACCCTCCTCGGTGGGCATTACAAAGAATCCGGGCTTATTTCCCGATTGCTTACAAAAGATACACCGGCAATTTCTCTGCGGACGATATGGTCCCACAGTTGTCTCTATGGTGAAACTCTTTAACCAATCATGAACAGACGACAAAATATCTATCAATTGATAATTCGTCTCCTCGGTTTCCTGCTGCGGGTGGGCCGTGGGTTTATCGCCAACAAGGGACTCCTGCTCGCCGGTGCGGTCGCTTATTATACCTTGTTGTCAATCGTGCCCTTGTCCATACTTGCCCTGATTGTGCTCACACAATTCGTAGAAGAACAGCAGTTGATTCTCACCTTGTCAACCTACCTGAACATGGCGGTCCCCGGTTATGCTGCAACGTTGACCCAAGAGGCGCAAACATTCCTTGAACACCGAAAAGTGGTCGGAATCATCGGCTTTTTTGTCATGTTGTTTTTCAGCTCTGCAGCCTTTTCCATGCTTGAGAACGCCATGTCGGTGATCTTTTATCAGCAGGATAGGATTATTCGGCGTAAATTCTTCATCTCCGTAATTATTCCGTATGCGTATATCTTTGTGATGGGGCTCGGTATTATGCTGGTGTCGTTTATTGTGGGTGCAATTAAGACCCTGGAAGGCAGATCTCTGATAATCCTCGGTTGGAGTTTAAACCTGGGAGGTACAACCGGAGTGGCACTGTCTCTTCTGGGAATAGTCGGCGAAGTGTTGATACTCACCTCTATCTATCTGGTGATGCCTGTGGTGCGGGTCAGGTTTCGTCACGCGCTGATCGGGGGACTGATCGCAACGGTATTATGGGAGATCACCCGCCGAGTGCTGATCTGGTATTACGCGACCGTATCCATGGTTAATATCATTTACGGTTCCATTGCCATAACGGTAGTGGCTCTCATAAGCATTGAGGTTGTCGCAGTGATACTGCTGCTTGGAGCCCAGGTCATTGTAGAAATGGAGCGTAAGCCCGATACAGTGACCGAAGAGAAAAACCTGGGAATTAAGACATGATAACCTCTTTTAAAAATTACCTGCGCCGCCCTGCCTATGAATCAGCGGCAGCCGTCATCATCGGATTGTTACCGGCGGGAACAGCCCTATGGCTTGCATCCGAGACAAAAAGTCAGTTGATCGGAGAAAGTGCCAGAACTCTGAGCATTCACCCCTACCCCCCGGGTCGTCCTGCAGACACCCTCACAAACTGGATATCCAGAGGAAAAACATTAGATTTCCCAATGAAACCCAGATAGCCAGGATGTCTTGTGGCGCTCTCGGTCTTGACAGCAAAAAGGAGATGTGAACAATGCAGAATGAAACCCTTACACCTGAACTGCTCGATAGGATGGATGGTTACTGGCGCGCCGCCAACTATTTGTCTGTCGGCCAGATTTACCTCTACGACAATCCGTTACTCAGAGACCCCTTGCACCTCTCGCATGTGAAACCGACTTTGCTCGGACACTGGGGCACGACCCCCGGCCAGAATTTCATCTATGTACATCTGAACCGGGTCATCACCAAATATGACCTGGATATGATTTATATTTCCGGCCCCGGTCACGGCGGCCCGGCGCTGGTTGCCAATACCTATCTTGAAGGCACCTACAGCGAGGTGTATCCGAATATCAGCCAGGACGTTGCCGGACTGAAAAAACTGTTCACCCAGTTCTCCTTCCCCGGCGGGATTCCCAGCCATGTCTCCCCGGAGTGTCCGGGATCGATCCACGAAGGAGGCGAACTGGGTTATTCGCTCAGCCATGCCTTCGGGGCTGTGTTCGACAATCCGGATCTGATCGTCGCCTGCGTCATCGGCGACGGCGAAGCGGAGACCGGCCCTTTGGCTACGGCATGGCATTCCAATAAATTTTTGAATCCGATCAGCGATGGCTGCGTGCTGCCCATCCTGCATCTGAACGGCTATAAAATAGCCAACCCTACCGTCCTGGCCCGCATCACCCATGAGGAACTGGACCAGTTGCTCCGAGGCTACGGCTGGACGCCGCACTTTGTGGAAGGTGATGAACCGGAAAAGATGCATCAGCTTATGGCCTCGGTGCTGGAGACAGCAATTATCGAGATCCGGCGCATTCAGAGTAACGCCCGTACCAATAACGATGCCACCAGGCCGCGCTGGCCGATGATTGTTTTTAATTCACCCAAGGGCTGGACGGGACCGAAAGTCGTCGATGGCCAGCAGATAGAGGGCACTTTTCGGGCACACCAGGTGCCGCTCCTGATCGATTCGGCGCATCCCGATCACCTGGGCCAGCTCGAAAGCTGGATGAAGAGCTACCGACCGGAAGAACTGTTCGATGCGAATGGCCGACTGATCCCGGAACTGGCAGAGCTTGCACCAAAGAGCGACCGGCGGATGGGGGCAAATCCGCACGCCAACGGCGGCATTCTGCTGCGTGATTTGATTATGCCCGACTTTCAGGACTATGCGGTTCAGGTGCCGACACCGGGGTCGGTTCAGGCCGCCGACACCCACGTCCTGGGAGAGTTCCTGCGCGATGTGATCAAACTCAATAAAGAGGCGCGGAATTTCCGGATCTTCGGCCCCGACGAGACGCTTTCCAACCGTTTGAACGCCGTTTTTGAGGTCACCGATCGGCAGTGGGTGGCCGGGGCCCAGGACAACGATGAATTTCTGGCAGCCGAAGGACGGGTCATGGAGATGCTCTCTGAGCATCAGTGCCAAGGATGGCTCGAAGGATACCTTCTCACTGGTCGACACGGTCTGTTTAACAGCTATGAGGCCTTTATCCACATCATCGATTCCATGTTTAACCAGCACGCCAAGTGGTTGAAGGTCACCGCCCAATTGCCCTGGCGGCGAAAAATCGCCTCGCTCAATTATCTGCTCGCCTCCCACGTCTGGCAACAGGCCCATAACGGTTTTACCCATCAGGATCCGGGTTTCATCGATCATGTCGTCAATAAGAAGGCTTCCATCGTGCGCGTTTACCTGCCGCCTGACGCCAATTGCCTGTTGTCGGTCTGGGACCATTGCCTGAGGAGCCGGGATTACGTCAATGTCGTGGTCGCCGGCAAGTACCAGGCGCCGCAGTGGTTGACTATGGATGAAGCGGTGGCACACTGCACGCAGGGAATAGGCGTCTGGCACTGGGCCGGCAACGACCGGGGAGAGGAACCGGACGTGGTGATGGCCTGCTGCGGCGATGTGCCGACGCTCGAGACGCTCGCCGCCGTTTCCATTCTCCGTACCCATTTACCTCATCTGAGGATTCGGGTGATCAATGTCGTTGACCTGATGAAGCTGCAGCCGCAGATCGAACATCCGCACGGGCTGAGCGATGAAGACTTTGATGCGCTCTTCACCAAAGACAAGCCGATCGTCTTTGCCTTCCACGGCTACCCCTGGCTGGTGCACCGGTTAACCTACCGCCGCACCAACCATAAAAACATGCATGTCCGGGGCTATAAGGAAGAAGGTACCATCACCACGACCTTCGACATGACGGTCTTAAACGATCTGGATCGCTTTCACCTTATCCTCGATGTACTCCATCGTCTGCCGCAGGAGGGCACTGGCATCACGCTGAAACATATCATAGAGGACAAACTCATTGAGCATAAAGCGTATATCAACAAGCACGGTCAGGACATGCCGGAAATATTGAACTGGAAGTGGGGCTCGGCATTAGTGGGCACACCCTTGTGAAAATGAAAAAGAGCAGCCCTTCCCTTCTGCAGCTTTACTTTTTTCGACAAGGTCGAAATACCTGAACGAGTTTCCGAGCGGGCCAAATGGTTGGCGCATCCAACAAAAAAATGAATAGAGAGAATTTTTAAAGATGGAAACCGGGACCATGCTGATCTTGCTCTTTATTGTAGCCACAGCCGTGGCGATAGCGGTGCAACGCCTGGCCGTTCCGTACACAGTGGCCCTGGTCATCACCGGCCTTGTGCTGGGAGCGCTGCATGCCTTTGAAGCCCCTCACCTCACCAAGGCGCTGATGTTTAACGTCTTTCTGCCGGGGCTGCTCTTTGAGGCTGCCTTTCACCTTGAGTTCAAGCAGTTCTGGCGCAACCGCCTCACTATTCATTCGCTGGCTATCCCCGGTGTGGTGGTGGCAATCGTGCTTACCGCGCTTATTTTGACCCCGGTTGCCAATGCATTGCATTTCGTGCAGGATTTTACCTGGAAACACGCGCTGGTCTTCGGCACGATTATCTCCGCCACCGACCCCATCGCCGTCGTTTCGATTTTCAAGAGCCTGGGAGTTCCCAAACGTCTGTCTATACTGCTCGAAGGGGAGAGCCTGCTTAACGACGGCACCGCAATCGTCTTCTTCACGCTCAGCATCGCCCTGGTAACGGGGACGGCGGTGACACCCGGTGGTTTGGCTTTGGATTTTATCAAAATCGTAGGTTTGGGCGCCTTCATAGGAGTGGGCATAGGTCTTGCCGTCTCGCAGATCATCAGACAGGTGGATGACCCAATGATTGAGATCACCCTGACAACGATTGCCGCCTACGGTTCTTTCCTGGCCGCCGAGCACTTCCATTATTCCGGAGTGATAGCAACCGTCGCAGCGGGTATGCTCTGCGGCAATTATGGCGCCCGTGTCGGCATGTCGCCATCGACCAGGATCGCGGTGGAGAGCTTCTGGGAATACCTCGCCTTCGCACTCAACTCGATCATCTTCCTCCTGATCGGTCTTGAGGTGCACTTCCAGGCATTGCTGGCATCCTGGCAGCCAATCCTGGTCGCCTATCTGGTAGTGACCGGAGGCAGGGCACTGATCATCTTCGGTGCCACGTCTCTTCTGCGGAGGACGCGGGAACGAATATCCTGGGCCTGGAGTACGGTCCTGACCTGGGGTGGACTGCGCGGCGGGCTGTCCATGGTACTGGTCCTCAGTCTGCCAAAAGATTTTCCGCACAGGGAGCTGCTGGTGTCAATGACCTTCGGTGTCGTCATTCTGTCTATCCTGGTCCATGGGGTGACGATGTCACCATTGCTGCAATGGCTGGGAATTGTGCGTAGAAGCCAGGAACGGGCAGCCTACGAGTTGACGCGCGGCAAGTTGCAGGCGGCCTATGCCGCTTTGGCCGAACTCGACCACATGTCGCAGGTCTATTTCACCAATCAGGAGGTGCTGGTCACTCTTCGCCATGAGTATGAACAAAAGATTGCACAAAACAAAGCAGTGCTCGACGAACTGCATCTGGAAAAGGAGCACCTTCATACGGAGGAATTGCAGTGGGCGCACCGACACTTGCTGCTTGTAGAAAAGGACAAGGTAATGGAGGCCTTTCGAAACGGCATTCTCAGTCAGCCTGTCCATGAGAAATTGCTTGTGGATATCGACGCGCAGTTGTTGCGTCTCGAATCAGGACAGCCTGATGATTCCATTGCAGAACCTTAAAATGGTTGCAATCTTCTCAACCTGGGTTGCAAATCATCGCACTGAAAGCATTTTCAGAATTGAATGTTCCTGAAAATCAAGAGGATGGACAACGCCAAAACCAGGCCAGACTGCCTGTGAGAACCACTAGCCATTAAACCGGTTCATACCCTCATCATCAATCCATTGTACTTATAGATGGATTGATGACCTTTCGAGGCCTATCGGATGTGGCAGCGTTTCACGGTGCAATCAATACCAGAAAGGATCCCTCCACACCGGACCACAGGTTAGGTTGCAGATGTGCGCATGGTTCCTTAACTGGTAGTATTGATTACTTAAAGGAGGAGCTATGACTTAGGTTGTCAGAGCAAACCGGAATCAATCAACTGTCTCAAAACACTAGTAACTCAAGATGGAGGTTGGATAATAAACGGTCTGTTTTGGCACAGCAGCCACAATATGCAACAAACCATACCTACACCAATCTGAATATGCCCGAGATTCATTATAAGGGTACCAGGCCAAAGCGTGACCAGTTGCATACCCATGCTGCCCATGAACATTGCAAAAAAATTAATAAGCGCTGATGCGGAGCCTGAATCCTCCTCCTGTTGTTCCAGCATCAAATGGGTACCTGGAACCCGCACCGTGATTACTGCCATGGTAACCGGTCCGACCGACAGGGCAAGCAACCAGGGAGACATATGACCAAAGACGGAAACAACTATTCCGCAAACAGCTATCAGAATAAAGCACCCGGTAATAATCAATTTCGGTTCGATATGTCCCCTCATCCGCATATAGATCGTAGGACCGACCATGGCACATGTGGCGTTAAATGCAAAAAAAAGACTGAACTGTCCTTCTGTAAGACCAAACCCGTCGATATAGATATAGGAAGCAGAGGCCAGAAAAGCCATGAGAGCAACCGGAGCTAGGGAGAAGATCAGCAACAGCGATGAAAATCCTCGATTTTTTAAGACCTCAAAAAGTCTGCACCAGGAGCCGATTACCGTGCCTGTAAATTTCCCAGACAGGGTTTCCTGAAAAACCATCGCTCTCAACAGTGCTGTCGTCCCAATTGCGGCCAACATAAGAAAGATCGTCCGCCAGGAAGTGTACTTCAACAAGAGTGCACCAAGAACCGGTGCAACCATAGGGGCAATAATCACCATGGACATGATGGTGGCCATAACCTTCTCCCGTTCGCGACCACTATAAAGATCCTTCACTATGGCGGTAGCCACTACTGTTCCTGCACTCCCTCCCAATGCCTGTACGATACGGCCACCGATAAGCTGTTCCACATTCTGGCTGAATGCACAAAACACGCTAGCAAATACATATATCGTCACTCCCGATAGTAGAATGGGCTTTCTACCGAATTTTTCACTCAGTGGTCCCCAGAACAATAACCCGACTGAGTAAAACAAAAAAAACATGCTCAGCGTCAAATTTACCCGAGTCTTGGTGGTATCAAGCGCCTCTACCATCTGTGGTAGGGCAGGGAGGTAGAGTACCGTAGAGAGAGGAGGAAATGCACTGATCAAAGCAAGAAAGGCTAGCGCTCCTTTTCTCTTTTGCATGTTCTGATTACTAGTCAACGTTATTTTTCCTTTTTTATTGTGAACGGCGAAAAGACCGGCAATCACCCTATTCCATTTTTAAGATAAGTCAATCTTCCAACTTATAACTGCTCTGAGAGCCCGTCGGGTTATTCCTTTCTGGGGTATGCTGTCATTATAGTAGTTTTTCTATTGCGATCCCTCTGTGTCAATGTAAGTGAGACACCTCCGTAATGTATTGACCTGTACATTAGTTTGGTATCCACATTTTTCAACCTACCTCACTCTGCGTCTTAAGGTTGCCATACCGAACCTAAACCAATTTGGCATTTGATTCAAATTGACCTTGCTACGGCAGAGGTAATCAAGAAGTGGTCGCAAAAGCCTGACAACAGGCAAAGGATTTCTTGACCTTTTAAGAAACAAGATTTTCCCGACAAGAAAAAATTATTAAAAAATCCTATAAGGTTCTAAAGAATCCTCAGGGAGAGGGTCGCACAATCATATTGAACACAGGTGCGGTAAAGGCCATACAAGCATTATTGGCATCTAGCGAGTACAGTGTAAGAACTGAAACCATTTGAATGCCCTCAACTGGTGCAACTTTGAATATTTATCCCCGAACTCACGCTAATGCTCAATCACACAGTACACAATGGCGCACACTTGATTGTCTTTCCCTGTAGGCGAGATGATTAAAGACGCCGAATGAGGCTTGAACTATGAAACGTATAACGAACGATAAACTTTCTCCTGGTACCGCAATCGTCATTCTCAACCTCCCACCTTATGGCCGCGTTAAAATAGGTAATGATAAAGAAACAGCGTTCCCTGAACTAAATAAAATCATAAGTGACCTTTACAAACGAGTAGGTTCTGCCCTGGAAGACGGTTTCTCATCTGTCAATGTAGCAAATCTCTTGGTTGAAAAGTTTGACGGTGAGATCACTTTGATTGAATATCCATACACAACGGAAATTGTGTATTGAGACGTATCGCAGACTGATTGCCAAATGAGTATCCCATGATAAAGATACTTCGTGCCGGGCTTGTGTATTTCGCATTCGTGCTTGGCGCGGGCTTTGTTCTTGGAATCTTCCGGGTGCCGTTCCTCGTTCCTCGTATTGGCGAGCGCTGGGCGGAACTTGCGGAAATGCCAATCATGGCAGCGGTCATCTTCTACTCCGCTGGCTACATTTTGCGGCGTTTCCCGGAAATCAATCTGCCTCGTGAGTCCTTGTTAGTTGGATTCCTCGCATTGGGTCTTTCGGTCTGCGCGGAACTGGGACTTGCTACAGTCCTCCAAAATCAAACCTTGGTTGAGTATATTGGTAGCCGAGACAAGGTATCTGGTTCGGTTTATCTTGTTCTACTTGTGGTATTCGCTCTCATGCCAAGGCTTCGTCTACGAAATAATGAATAAATCAAAGTGACGTGGTCAAGTAAAATTGGACAATTTCCTTAAGCTGCTTTTCTAAAAAACATCCCTTTCTCAAACTAACGTGGTACAGGCCGACGAGACGCAGAGCAAACGTTCACGATCGTTTACGAGTATGTTTCTGGGGCACGGTGGCTATGGGATTGACTGCTGCTGTCGGCAAACTTTTTGGGATTGCCGCATGAGTCAATACCGCAGACCGATTAAATTGTTGGAGACACAGCAAACACGCAATCAACTTCTCGTTGAGATGGCCGGTTTTGAAACGAATAAAGGGGTCATTATCATGGCCGCTACCAACCGCCCGGAAATTCTCGACCCTGCCCTGCTGCGGCCGGGGCGGTTCGACCGACAGGTCCTGGGTTACCCCCAGTAGCCCACGAAGGATCGCTACCTCATTACCTGTTCCGAATTGTCGGACCGACTGGCTCCTCTTTTGGGTGGCAGAGTAGCTGAAGAACTGGTTTTTCAAGAAATATCCACCGGAACCCAGAACGATTTACAACGGGCCTCGGATATCGCCCGTTCGATGGTCACGGAGTACGGCATGAGTGATCGCCTGGGGCTGGTGAGTTATGAACGACCTCGCCAGGCGATGTTTTTGCCGATATGGTCGAAAATTACACCAGAACGGTGGGACGACCTCGGGCTGGAACAGCCCCCTCAAAAGCATTGGTGCGCATCATCACAGGTCACATATAACCACATGGTCATATATGACCTGTAACAGATAGCCATGTGTGACTGTCGAGTCTCTGTCTATTCCACATTTTTACACAATAAAGCAAAGCGATAGAGGTCGCGTACTGAGATAGTGCCTCCTGGCACAATGCTTGCTCTTAAAGTCTTTGAGATAGCGGCCGTGCAACTGAAACAATGAAACAAATAAAGGAGCATGATCATGGGCGATAAGGGTGGTAAAAAAAACAAGGTGAAAAGCCAGAAACAAAGCAGCGACAAACACGAGCAAAAACAAAAGATCAGATCGGAAAACCAACAAAAAGCTAAACCGACATTAATTTTGCCGAAATAACAGCTCTTTTCGTTTCTGCGGTTTCGTAATGCAGGGGCCATCCGGTTATCTGGTACTCATGAAGCGTCTCGGATCACCGGCATAGCCGACATGATTTTTATCCCTTGATGAGAATGAAACCTGACAGTGTCCTATACTTTACGTTTTTTTAAACGTTGCTGTCACCCCTGGCACTATACGACGATCATTACCAAAAGATTTGCGGGCCGGATATTCTTTGAGTCGGACGATTCGACATTCTTCCAGTTATTCTGACTATCGGAACAGTGGCAAATGGTCGTTTCGATACATCAAAATGCTCCAAGAGGAGATGCTATGGAAATAGCAGGCTTTATCATATTTGCGGTAATCGTTGCCTGGGCTGGCTGGCGAACAGGGACCTTTACGAAAGGTGATGACACCGCTGTACTGCCAAAAATCATCATCGGTATTCTCGGTGCGGCTGCAGGCGGTTTATTGTTCTGGTTTCTAACGATAAACATAGGCGGTTTAATCGGCTCGATAGTGATAGCTGTGCTGGGAGGTATATTTCTCCTTTATTTAATGGGCTTTTTCAAGAAAACCCGAATCCGATAAACGGCAAGGGCAGCGGATCTTAAAATTTTCGCTTTTGTTGCTGCCTGAGAGATTCTCACATGAAAACGTATCAGCCCCTTATGAGAACGATATCTAAATTGCCCGCAAAACCTGAGGTGAACAGGCATATGACAAAACCGTCCATTAAAGATTTTGTCGATATTCTGGATTCTATTCGTGAGCCTATCCTGGTGCTTGACGCCGATTTTCGGGTTGTAAAAGCCAATCGTTCCTTTTACCGGACCTTCAAAGTCGAACCGGACGAGACTGAGAGAAACAGCGTTTATGATCTTGGCAACCGCCAATGGAACATTCCCAGACTGAGAGAACTGCTGGAAAAGATTCTCCCAGACAACTCAAAATTTTATGACTTCGAAGTGGAACATACCTTTGCGACCATCGGCCTGAAAATAATGCACTTGAATGCCTGCCGGATAGAGAGAGAAGTAACAGAGAATCAACTGATCTTTTTAGCCATCGAAGATGTAACCGATCGGATAACTCATAAAAATCGTCTTGAGGAGCTTGTTAAAACACGAACTGCCGAACTTGTCGTCGCCAAAGAAGAGGCGGAGAAAGGCAAAGAGGTTGCGGAAAACACCCTTGCCGAAATACAAAAGTTAAAGGACTTGCTGGAAGCGGAACGAAGTTATCTGCAGGATGAGATCAAACTGGAATACAACCATGAGGCCATCGTCGGGCACAGTAACGGACTGAAATATGTTCTCTACAAAGTTGAACAAATTGCCGGCAGCATTACCACCGTCCTGGTTTTAGGCGAGTCCGGAACCGGAAAAGAATTGGCCGCCCGTGCCATTCACCACCTCAGCCCGCGAAAAAACCGAGCATTGATCAAGGTAAACTGCGCAACTCTGCCGGCGAGCCTCATTGAAAGTGAACTGTTCGGTCATGAAAAGGGGTCCTTTACCGGATCCCAGGCCAGACATCTCGGGCGATTTGAGATTGCCGACGGCGCGACTATCTTTCTCGATGAAATCGGTGAATTACCTCTTGAGCTGCAGGCTAAGCTGCTGCGAGTAGTCCAAGAGGGCGAGTTTGAACGCTTGGGCGGCTCCCGCACCATCAAGGTCGATGCCCGCATTATTGCCGCCACCAATCGCAATCTGGAGGACGAAGTCCGGAAAGGCAATTTCCGCGAGGATCTCTGGTACCGGCTGAATGTCTTTCCGATTACCATGCCGCCGCTTCGGGACCGCCGGGACGACATTCCGCTCCTCGTATCGTTTTATATTAAAAAAATAGCCAAACGATTGGGAAAATTGATTGAAATCGTACCGAAAACAGTCATGAGTCAGCTCCAGGATTACCACTGGCCGGGAAATATCAGAGAACTGGAAAATGTACTTGAACGGGCAATAATCAATGCGTCGGGCCCCAAACTCCATCTGGCTGATGAACTAAGAAAGCCAGGTAAAGGATTGAACACCAGTCCCAAAACCCTGGAAGCGGTTGAGCGCGAACATATGCTCCAGGTGCTGGAACAGACCAATTGGAAAGTGAGCGGCAAAGACAGTGCAGCGGAAATCCTTGACCTTGACCGCAGCACCTTGCGGGCCCGCATGCGCAAGCTCAACATCCAGAAGCCCTAAGAGTGTGCTGCCACATCCGGCGACAGGACGGCAATTCCCTGTCAGCATAACCATCTTTTCATATCTCTTTGAGCGATAAGGTAATAAAAGAGTCTAACCCGCTAGGTGGGCGCGGTGGACGTGATCATATTATGAAAAAACAGTGCATGCTCTTTAGCCAAATAACAGTAAAATATGTTTCATGTGCTGACAATTCCCCCCATACCCGGATGGTCAAAACCATCTTTTTTGGGCTGCAATGAATCCAGACAATCAGATCACCCTGTTGCACAACGGAGATGCTTATTTTCCGATGCTCGAAGCAGCCCTGGACCAAGCGGAATATCATATATACCTCGAAAGCTATATTTTTGAAAATGACCAAACCGGACGAAGTATTGCTGAAGCGCTCCGGCGAGCCGCCTTGCGTGGAGTAGAAACCCATCTCCTGATCGATGGATTCGGCTCGGACAGTCTACCGAAAACCATGATTACTCACCTTGAGGAGGCTGGTGTATCGGTGATGAAATTCCGGCCCAAAATATCTCCCTGGACATTCCGACGCCGGAGGCTGCGCCGCCTGCACCGGAAAATCGTCGTTATCGACCGGAAACTGGCCTTTGTCGGCGGCATGAATATTATCGGTGACATGGAAATCTCCGGCCGCACATCACCGCGTTTTGACTATGCTGTAAGCGTCGAAGGCCCGTTGGTAAATGCAATCTATGGTTCCTGCCGTCGGCTTTGGTTGCGAGTATCTTGGTCCCACCACCTGCTTTTTATTCGCGACCGGGACCGCGCAAGCCACGCTCCTCCTCCAAAAGCCGCAGGACACATGCGCTCTGCCTTTCTGGTTCGCGATAATTTCCGCCATCGTCGTGATATTGAAGATGCCTATTTGCAGGCGATCAACCAGGCGAGTAGCGAAATTATTCTGGCAAATGCCTATTTCTTGCCCGGCTTAAATTTTCGCCATGCACTCTTGGCTGCAGCCCGCCGAGGAGTCCGGGTAATTTTGCTCCTGCAGGGAACAATCGATCATCGATTAGCCTACTATGCAACACGTGCCCTCTTTGGCACCTTCCTCGATGCGGGGATAGAAATCTATGAATACCACAAAAGCATGCTGCACGCCAAGGTCGCGGTAATCGATAACCATTGGGCGACGGTAGGATCTTCAAATCTGGACCCTTTCAGTCTGCTGCTTGCTCTTGAGGCAAATGTCGTTGTCGACGACCAGGACTTTGCTGCGGCATTAAAGGTCAACCTGGACCAGGCTATCACGATGGGATCAAGGCGGCTCTCCGAGCATCATTGGCGATCGCAACCGATCATGCTGCGACTGATGAGCTGGCTCAGCTACGGGCTGACACGATTCCTGACCGGAATAGCTGGGTACGCTCCCAAAACCCGCCGATGAAGCCGGCGCCCATCCCCTTTGCTCTTCGGCTGCCGCTAATCATGGCTGAATAAACGGTTAACGGTCATATACGACCATCGGTTATATATGACCGGCATAACATCGCGAATATCAATTCCACCTGCCATATCATTTCTATTTTTTATCTATTAATATCAATTAGATAAAAAGCATCCACAAACCCAGAATAACCCTGGCACAGAGCTTGCTTAATTTTAATTGGTCAAGAACCGTAGAAACACCGATCGAAGAAAGTGTGCAATTAAAAGATCAGAAACAGAGCGATGGCGTCCCCCAATGACACCACAATAATAGAGCCAGAGCCGATGCATAAAGGAAATCAGCGAATCACAAAAAAAATACGCAAAAGGTTATGCGCTCCAGGAGATTCTGCATATTGATTGAGACATCAAAAAGTTCCAGGCTGAACTTTTCCATCAGGCGATATCATTCAACGTGGCCAGAACATCTGGGAAACGAGATGCAATAAAAGGACACATTTTGAGCCGCACCATTATTACAGGTTATTTTGCAAAACAGGATGAAGCCCGAAAAGCCCTTCTGGAATTAACAAGAAAAGGCTTCGGGGCTTCTGTCCTGATCCAAAAAAACGCGACCGGAGTCACGCAGACACAAGACCCGTTCTTCCTGCGTCTTGCTGCCAGAGCAGGTTTGTTTGCCATTCTGTTTGGGGGATTCGGTGCTATTCTCTGCCTTTTTCTGGACTGGCTGACGTTGTTTCCGGCCTGGAATATAACCACTTCCCCGGCAGTCGTCCTGATGTGTGCCACCATCGGCGGACTGGCGGTTCTCGCCCTGTTCCGGCGCGAAAAGTTCGGTGTTAAACGGAGCATTATAAGTAACCACGCCCGCTGTCTGGTGTCGGGAGAATCCGTCGTTCTTCTCAACGTGCCGATAGATCTATTACCGGTTGCAATGGCATTATTGCGTGAAAGCGGCGATACCCTTCCTGCGCTTTTTGTCCTGCATGCTAGCCGCGAGCGCCGTCTTGAGGCCCGGGGCCGGATGGAAAAACTCTCCCAGCCCCAGATCCTGGAACATGCCAGGCGCCATGCCGGCGAGCAAGAGGTAGATCAGCATCCTTCGCCCAACAGCGACTTGCTCAAACGTATCAGGCAGTCACGGAAATGGCTTCGTCAGGTATGCGTGGATCTCGGCGCGGCAAGCCTTCTGGAACAAAAAGCCACCCTTGCTGCCGACTGGATACTCGACAACGAGTACATTCTGGAGGAGAATATCCGCGATGTGCTGCTCAACCTTCCACTGCGCTTTTTCCGGCAGTTACCGAGCCTGGCCTCCGATCCGTATCGCGGATTGCCATGCATCTATGGTCTGGCCAAGAATCTTGTCAGCCATTTGGATTTGCACTTGGATCGGGAGAATGTTATCGCCTTTCTGGATGCCCATCAATCGGTGCGAACACTGACCATCGGTGAACTCTGGGCGATTCCGCAAATGTTGCGTATCGCCCTTATTGAAAGTATTCAGAGCCTGGCGGTCACGGCCCTGGCCGATCTTCGCGATCGACAGTTGGCCGACTTCTGGGCGAACCGGCTGATCACCGCCAATCGTCGTGATTCCAAGCAGCTCTTCGCCCTTCTCTCTGAGCTAACTGTATCAGAGACCAAGCCCAGTCCCTATTTCGGCGTGCAACTAATTGGCCTGCTCTACGATGAGGCTGCCGCCCTGTCGCCGGTCCAGAACTGGCTCGAGCGTACGCTGAAATCGCCTCTGCATGATCTTCAGCAGCGTGAACTGAACCGCCAGACCAGGGACCAGTTGGCCTGCGGCAATGCCTTCACCAGCCTGCGTCACCTTGCTCTTTTGGACTGGCGGGAGATCTTCGAAAAGCTTAACGAGGTTGAACAGATACTGCGATTCGATCCGTCCGGTATCTATCCCGGCATGGATTTCGCCACCCGCGACCGCTGCCGTGGGGCAGTTGAAGCAATCGCCCTTGCTGCCGGCCGGCCCGAAAAAGAGATTGCCGCTCATGTTATCAAGCTGGCAAAAAAGGTCATGGGAACAAAGGCAGGCGATGAACGTCTCAGCCACGTCGGTACCTGGCTGATCGGCGAGGGTCGGCACGAACTCGCCCAACTGCTCTCTTATCACGAAGCATACCGTTACCGTTTTCTGGCATGGATATATGCTCATCACACCGCTGTCTATTTTCTCGCCATTGGTTTTTTCTTTACCCTGTTTCTGATGCTGATCACCAGCTTCGCCCTGCACCCCGGCTCGGGTGCATTCGGAAGGTCACCCGCCATCTTCTTCGGCTTACTGTTACTCCTGGTGATTCCCCTCAGCCAGCTGGCAATCGAGGTGGTAAATTACCTGATCACCCGCCTGTTGCCGCCCCGGACATTAGCCAAAATGGATTTCGCCGATTCAGGGATTCCCGACGGTTTCCGCACCCTGGTGGTCGTGCCGATGATGCTGGCCGACAGGGAGACAGTCAAATCCGAGGTGGAGAAGCTGGAAATCCGCTATCTGGCCAATAAAGAACCAAATCTTCTCTTCAGTCTGTTCTCTGATTATATCGATGCCGAGGCACTTTCCCTTGAGGGTGACAGCCTCCTGCTGCAAGATGCAAGGGAGCACATTGAAGCCCTCAACCAGCGCCACGGGAGCGGGCGTTTTTTCCTGTTCCATCGCGAGCGCTCCTGGAGTGATTCCGAACAGAAATTCATCGGATGGGAACGTAAACGAGGCAAACTGGAGGAGCTGAACCGCCTTATCGATGGAACACGGCCCGAAGATGCTCCACCCCTGGTCTCTGTGGGGAATCCGGATCACCTGGCGAACGTCCGTTTCATCATCACCCTGGACAGTGACACCCAGTTGCCGCACGCGACCGCCCGCAGGATGGTCGAGACCCTGGCCCACCCCCTTAATCAGCCGCGCTTCGACGGGACCGGCCGGATTATCGCCGGTTCCTACACCATCATCCAACCGCGGGTGAGCCCGACCCTGACCAGCACGAATGTCTCGACCTTCAGTCGTCTTTTCGCCGATGCCGTCGGGATCGACCCCTACACCGAGGCTATCTCCGATGTCTATCAGGATCTCAGCGGCGAAGGCTCGTACCAGGGCAAAGGCATCTACGATGTTCGCACCTTCAGTCAGATTTTATCGGGACGATTCCCGGAAAACTGGATTCTGAGCCACGACCTGATCGAAGGCGCCCATGTCCGGGTAGGCCTGGCCAGCGATATCGAGCTGTTCGATGACTTTCCGCAGGGGTATCAAAGCTATGCCAGGCGGGCCCATCGCTGGATTCGCGGTGACTGGCAGATAGCCGGCTGGATTTTTCCCAGTGTGCCTCTGCCGGAGGGCGGCCGGGGACGAAACCCGCTGTCGCCACTCAATCGCTGGAAGATTATCGACAACCTGCGCCGCAGTCTGCTGCCGGCCGCCAGCGTTCTGCTGCTGCTGGCAGCCTGGCTCATTTCCCCGGCGATGGGCGCGTGTGCCACGCTGGTTATCGGCATACAGCTGGTCTTCCATCCCCTGGCCCAGCCCTTCACCATGGCCACCACCATAAAAGGATTAAAATATTTTGATCTCCGACAGTTAGGCCACGACATCCTGCGGGCAATGACTGACGCCGCCCTGCTCCCGCACCAGGCGGCAGTGACCCTGGACGCCATTGCCCGGGTCGGCTACCGGCGGTTGATCTCCAAACGCCGACTGCTGCAGTGGACAGCCCAGGCGACCATTTTGAGCGGACAGTCTCTCTTCTTGGCCGGTCTCACTTTCGGCAGCCTTTTTGCCATCATCGCGGCCTGGACCCTCTTCTCTATTACACCAGAGAGCCTGCTGCTTGCCGCTCCCTGGCTCATCCTGTGGTTTTTTTCTCCACTGATCGGCTGGTTTTTAAATCTGCGTCCCGTCGAACATAAGGGCGACCGGACGCTGCCGGAGACGGACCACCGCCTGCTCAGGCAGGTCGCCAGGCGGACCTGGCATTTTTTCTCGGCATTTGTCGGCGACAACACCTCTTGGCTGCCACCCGACAACTATCAGGTTACCCATCAGGATCGCCTGGCCATGAGGACAAGTCCGACCAATATCGGCCTCTGGATGGCCAGCGCCCTGGGAGCTTATGATTCCGGCTACCTGACCATTGACCAGGTCTTGAGACGATTGACCAGCACCATGGCGACTATCGGCCGTCTCGATCGGTATCAGGGGCATCTGCTCAACTGGTACGATATAGGGACGCTGTCCCCTTTGGAACCTCGTTATGTCTCCACCGTCGACAGCGGCAACCTGCTGGGCGCCCTGTGGGCCTTGCGACAGGGCCTCGACGAACTGGTTCGCGATCCGCTTATTGACGGCAAGGCTTTTGCCGGTTTAGCCGATGCCGGCGAAGTACTGAAACAGGTGGTGCGTCAAAAGGGATTGGCTGATTTCAGTCACCAGATCCTTGACACACTTCTGGCAGACTGGCATGCTCCCCCGTCATCTTTTATCGATCTGCTATATCACCAGAACAAGATGACAGCCAAGGTTGAATCGGTGGTTACCGCCGCAACAACCACACCGTGGGCAAAAGAACTGGCTGACCAGGCAACTGCCTGGCAATCCATTGCCGAGCGCTATCTCGCCTGGACCCTCATCCTTGCCGAAAAATCTGCGACAGAGCTTGCCCCTTTGGGTGAGCCTGCCATATCAGCCATCGACAAAGACCTCTCCCGGGCACCATCGCTTATCGATCTGGCACAGGGAAAAATCGATTCGATTGGGCTTCTGAGAAAAATTCGACAAACGTCTCCGAAGACCTGCCCGACCCTCACCGCCTGGCTTGACCGTGTTATTGATGCCTTCGCCACCGCGCAATGGCTGGCCGGAGAAACCCTGGCGCTGGCCGATCGATTAATGGCAGACATTGATACTTTCACATCAGGGATGGACATGCGTTTTCTCTACGACTCGAAACGCAAGCTGTTTACTATCGGCTATAACGTTTCCACCAACCGCCTGGACGGCTCCAGTTACGACCTCCTGGCCAGCGAGTCACGACTCGGCAGTTTCGTAGCCATCGCCCGGGGCGATGTCCCTCTCGAACATTGGTTCACCCTCAGCCGACCCTATGGTGCTGTTGGCCGACAGCGGGTGTTGCTCAGTTGGACAGGGACCATGTTCGAATACCTGATGCCGCTTCTTTTTCAAAACTTCTACCCCCACTCGCTTCTCGCCAAGGCGGCGGAAAATGCGGTGGCAATCCAGATCGCCTACGGTCGTACCCATGGGGTGCCCTGGGGCATTTCCGAATCCGCCTTTGCCGATCTGGACCTGGAGAAAACCTATCAATACAAGGCTTTTGGCGTGCCGGCGCTGGGCCTGAAGCGCGGCATGGAGGAACAACCGGTCGTCGCCCCTTACGCCTCTCTGCTGGCATTGAACCAGGCACCAGGTGCGGTGATGCTGAATCTAAAACGCTTGAACAACCTCGATTTGCTTGGTGATTACGGCTACTTCGAAGCAATGGATTTCAGCCGGCAGCCGCAGCGCGATCATTCCAGCCAAACCCTGAAACACGGGATAATCATCGAGGCCTATATGGCCCATCACCAGGGCATGGCCTTTCTGGCCCTCACCAATTTCCTGCATGACAACCCGTTCCCGCGTCGTTTCCATAGCGATCCAAGAGTCCGTGCCTTTGAGGCGCTGCTTCAGGAACGCATCCCGACCCTGCCGCCGATCCACCTTATCTCGATCCGGCAGAGTGAACCAAAGCTGTTGGCTGTCGACCTGGTCGCTCCGTCACGCACCACCATTACCACCCCCCATACCGCCATGCCCAGGACACTCCTGCTCAGCAACGGCCGTTATGGACTGATGATTACCAACAGCGGCGGCGGATACAGTCAGTGGGGCAGCCGACAGCTTACCCGCTGGCGGTCCGATCCGACCTGCGATACCCAGGGAACATTCTGCTATATCCATGAGGTAGATACCGATCATCTCTGGTCGTCGACCTACCATCCGGTGGGCGGCAGTATCGATGGCTACTCGGTCGACTTTGCCCTCGACCGGGCGGTATTCAGGCGTACCGACAACTCCATTTCCTGTGAAACCGAGATCATCGTCTCCCCGGAAGACGATGTGGAAATTCGACAGATCACCCTGGTCAATCAATCCGGTCAGGTCCGCCATCTGAACCTTACCAGCTTTGTTGAACTGGCTATGGCGCCGCATAACGCCGACCTTCAGCACCCCGCCTTCAACAAGCTTTTCATAGAGACCGAGGCAGTCCCGGACCATGAGGCGCTGCTGGCCTGGCGGCGATCGAGGGGCGAAAACGATCCGCCACTCTATGTCGCCCATAGCCTGATACTTCAAGATAAAGGAAACGCGAACCCGGAAGGAAAAGGATGGCAGTTTGAGACCGACCGGGCTCGTTTCATCGGCCGCGGGCGGACACTGGTGCGGCCCATGGGGGCAATGCAGGATCTTGGCGGCAGTCAGGGCTTTGTCCTCGATCCGATTCTCAGCCTGCGAAAGAACATCACTCTTGCGCCGGGCGGGCGCGTCCAGGTCCGCCTGATGCTCGCTGCCGGGGCAAGCCGGGAACAGGTGATGTTGCTGCTTGATAAGTACAGTGATCGCCATGACACCGAGCAGGCCATGGCTTTCGCCTGGCACTATGCCCAGCAGCAGTTACAGATGCTGCGCATTCAGCCTGACGATGCCCGAAGGTTCCAGCACCTGGCAAGTCACCTGCTCTTTAGCAATTCACTGCTGCGTGCTTCCGCCAGACGACTTGCGGAAAATTACAAAGGTCAGGCCGGCCTGTGGGCGTACGGTATCTCGGGAGACCGGCCGATGATCCTCATCACCATTGGCGAAACACGGGAAATCAGTCTGGTCCGGCAGATGGTCCAGGCCCATACCTACCTGCAGATGCATGGTTTATCGTTCGATCTGATAATCCTCAACGAAGAGGCGGGGAGTTATCAGCGACCGCTTCAGGAGAGGCTGGAACAGCTGATTCACAGCCATACTCTCCCGACAACGGTGGAGCAGCCGGGGGCAATTTTTCTCAGAAGTCTGACGCAAATCCCGGAGGAAGGTCAGAAACTCCTGAAGGCCGCAGCATCCGTGGTGATGGTGGCGGCCCGCGGCCCCCTTCCCCAGCAGTTGGGAGTACCGGTGGAGGTGCCGGAACTGCTGGAGAGGCTCACAACAAAACGTGGCCGCCCGCATCCTTCAGCCCCGCTGCCTTTTATGGAGCTGAACTATTTCAACAGCCTCGGCGGCTTTACCCCGGACGGTCGGGAATATGCGATCTATCTCGGCCCCGGCACCAACACCCCGGCACCCTGGGTTAACGTTATCGCCAACCCGACCTTCGGCACCATGGTCAGCGAGACAGGGTCCGGCTTTACCTGGTATGGCAACAGCCAGCGCAACCGGTTGACCGGCTGGTCGAACGATCCGGTACTGGATCCGGCTTCCGAAACACTCTATATCCGCGACGAGGAGAACGGCCTCTACTGGTCGCCGACCGCAGCACCGATCCGCGAACAATCAGCCTACAGGGCCCGGCATGGAGCAGGTTATACGGTCTTTGAGCATAACAGCAACGGGATCGAGCAGGAGCTGACCGTCTTCGTTCCGGTGGATGAAAACGGCGGTAGTCCTATCAAACTCCAGCGCCTGCGGCTCATCAATGGTTCCTCGGTCAGGCGCAGGCTGTCGATTACCTATTATGTGGAGCTGACCCTCGGCGAAAATCGCGAAACCTCTCAGATGCATGTTTCTACCCACTGGGATGAAGAGATTTGTGCAATGCTAGTCAAAAACAGCTATCACCCCGAGTACGGCGATCGGGTCGCCTTCGTGGCCATCACCCCGGAGGCCGAATCATACAGCGGCGACCGAACCACCTTTATCGGCCGCAATCGTTCGCTGGCCAAACCGATTGCCATGGAACTGACCAAACTTTCCGGGCGAGTCGGAGCCGGCCTGGATCCCTGTGCGGCACTGCAGGTCACCCTCAACATGGCACCGGGCGAGCGACGGCATATCACCTGCATGCTGGGCCAGGCCGAATCGACCGTTCAGGCCCGGGAACTGGTACTCCGCTACCGCGAGGATCATACCGTGGTGGACGCTCTACAAGAGACCAAATCCTGGTGGAATGAGCTGCTCGGCACCATTGAAGTACACACCCCGGAACTGGCCGCCGACCTCCTCATCAACCGCTGGCTGCAGTACCAGTCGCTCAGTTGCCGGCTCTGGGGACGCTCCGCTTTCTATCAGTCGGGCGGTGCCTTCGGTTTTCGCGATCAGCTCCAGGATGTCATGGCCTTTTGTTACGCCAGGCCCGAAATTGCGCGTGACCAGATCCTGCGGGCAGCGAGCCGGCAGTTTCTGGAAGGGGATGTCCAGCAC
>JBBRDD010000022.1:0-36475 GCA_038204235.1 Desulfobulbales bacterium | reverse complement strand
AATTGCACCACCTGCCATTATGGAGTGAAGCTGTCTGACGACCAGTTCCACGTCCTCAATGTCGCGGAGAATCCCGAGCACTTGAAAGACCCGCGTATTGCGACAACCCGTCGCTTCGTCGCCAAGCTCTTTCATTTTCCGGAATATCGTACCCTGGCAACAGATCCCGGCAGGTATCTTATCACCAAAAATAAAAAAGACTGGAAGGCCTTCAGGACGCCGACACTCAGAGAGATAGCCGGGACAGCACCTTATATGCATAACGGCATCTACGACACTCTCGACAAGGTCATTGCATTCTTGAATGAAGGGGGCGGCAAAGACAACACCGTGCTGAAGCCCCTGCATCTTTCACCTGAAGAAATGGAGCAACTGCTCGTTTTCCTTGAAGAAGGATTAACCGGCCCCCCCATTGCCCTCACCTACCCCAAAATTCCATAAGGATTATTATGACCATAGATACACAGTCGTTGATCGAACAACGGCCGCACCTCAAAGACCCCCTCGCGCTTTATGCCAAATGGCAGCGCTTTCATCGCGAAGCCACCGAACTCTTGCCGAAGGGAAGATCTGCCATCTCAGCGGAAGACTCCCAGGCGTATCCGCGGGCCAGCGTCGGCGCTATTTTTCGATTGTTTGTGTCGATCTTCGACCTGCCCGAAAACGATCTGGAACCGCTTTGCCAAGCGCTGGAAAAAGGTGAAATTGACTTTATGCAGCTTCCCCAGGGCACGGTACCAGACTTTTCCAACCTGCCTTATACAGCACAGGAGCTGGCCGAATTGCTCTTTCTCTTCAGCAGGCCTTACTTTCTGGCACTGCCGGAGATTTTTCCACTCGACGGCAGTCAGTGGGAAAATGGTCGTTGTCCCCTCTGCTCCGCCCAGCCTGCACTAACATCCGTAATGGAAGGTCCCAAACGCAATCTGCACTGTTCTTTCTGTGGTACTTCCGGGCCATACCGGTTTATCGGCTGTCCGAACTGTGCAAGTGTCGATTCGGCACAGCTCAACACCATCATGTCTGAAGATGAGCCTGGTTTTCGAGTCGTCACCTGCGATGCATGTCAAACGTACGTAAAAGTGATCGAGTTCCCACTTCTCAAGGAGATGGGCTTTGACCTCGCGGATATGGCCAGCCTGCCCCTCGATATCATCGCCCAGGAAAAAGGCTACGCCCGCATGGCACCAAATCCCATCAGTCTAAAAAAGATAGCCTGACATGAAACTCAGCGCAGCGCCAGGTAGCCGCCAATGACTCTCGTCAACGTGGTAACCAGACAGATGATGGCAAAAATAGCAGCCAGTAGGGGAAAGTACCCGGGACAAATGCAGCAGAGCACAAAAAAAATCGAGGTTTCGGTCCCTTCCGCAAGACCGGTCAGGTAATAGATTCCTTTTTGTGGATGGGCAATGTTGGCTATTCCCCGTCGCTCGGCCATTATAGCAAAAGCCAGGAAACTGCTGCCGGTCCCGACAAAAGTGACCAGCAGCAGTGACGCGGCCAGTCCGTTTTGCTGCGGATCGGCTACGGCAAAACCAAACACCACCGTCGAATAGAAGATAAAATCCAGTACGATATCAAGAAACCCTCCGGCATCAGTGGCTCTCGTCATCCTGGCCAGCGCACCGTCGAGCCCGTCACCAATCCTGTTGAATACAATGCAGAGCAGAGCCAGCCAATACAGGTGCAGAGCAAGGGCGGGCAGCGCCCCCATGCCGACACCAAAGGCGATAAAAGATATTCTATCCGCACTGCAACCGGATTTTTTCAATCTGGCGGCACCCCGATCCAGCGGAGTTCGTAAAAGCCGCAGAGTCCAGCGATCAAGCATTTAGTACCTTTCTCCTAGAGTATGTCACTCTTAGAAACGTTCAAGAAAAGCCTGCTCAGCTTCCGTTGTCCCGATGAGGATCAATTCTTCTCTTTCTTTCAGGGAAATTAAAGGATCAGGACCGACGATCAGCTTTCCCGCCGATTTGATGGCAATTACCGAACAGCCGGTTGTTTGCCTGATGTGGCTTTGCACCAGATTCTTGCCGACCAGGGAGCGAGGCATTGGTCGCCTGAAAATGTTCAGCCCTTCGGTAAACATGGAAATCTCATCATTTTTCAAAATATTGATAATACTGTTTGCACCCATTGACGCATATGACAAAACCAGGTCGGCTCCAGCCATATGCAGCTTCGCGACGCTCCGCTCATTGGTCGCCCGACTGATAATCTGGATTTCCGGTCGTAATTGACGGCAGTAAAATGCCAGATATATGTTCATGGCATCATTGTGAGTGGTTATGATGACCGTCTTTGCCTCCATGACTCCGGCTTGTTCCAGGACTTTAATATCGGCGGCATCCCCTTCGATAAACATTTCCCCTTTGCCGGCGGTCAGGTTGGGCCTTTTTTCGACGATCCGGTAGCTGATTTGATGCTCTTCCAGCGTTTCGGCCACTGCAAGGCCGACACGACCGCCACCGAGAATAAGCACCGGAGCACCGGCCGCATGCATCTCTTTCCCGGTAGCATACAGCTCTTCAAATCTATCCAGCTGCTTTGCAGTACCAGCTAGGAGCAGCAGGGTCGTAGAGCTGATCACAGTCTCGGGTCGCGGCACCTGAAACTTGCCTTTCTCCCAGAGTCCGACCACCGTCACTCCAGTTTTTTCCCGCATCCCGATATCCACCAGATTCCTGCCGCCAAGCGAGGTCTGCACCGCCGATATTTCAGCAATATGCAACCTGTCAAAGCTGCTGACAAAATTTACCGGTCTGCCAAGTCCGAGCGTTCGAGTACCCATTGCATGGCCGAGCATCTTGGCAAATTGAAAGACATGGGTATTGCCAGGAAACTGGAGGATATCAAGAGAATTTTCATGGTTGGCGCTGGTGACGATGGGCACGGTGCGGGTAATTTCTCTGACGGTAAAGGCCACAGAGGTGTTGATCATATCGTCACTTGTTGCAACGACCAGGGCTGCCTTTTCAACGCGGAGACGACGATAGGTTTCAGGGTCCTCGGGATCCCCGACAACGACCTTATACCCGGCATCGTAGAGTTCCGCGGCACGGTGCAGCTCACCTACGACGAGGACATATTCAAATTCCCTCCTTTTCAGTTTAGCCACAAGCTTCTCCGTTATCGGATCAAGGCAGGTGATAATGATATGGCCGGAGGTGTCTTCGGGTAACTCACGAGGGGTGCGGCTCTTCGATTGCGCTTCCAGCCACGGGGAATAAAAAAACTGAATAAAGGTGAACGGCAGCATAATCAAAAGCAGGATGACGCCGGAACCAAGAACCATGATCGTGAACAGCAGTCCCAGATCGGTGGAGAAAGTGATATCGCCGAATCCCAGCGTGGACATGACGGTAAGAGTCCAGTACACGCCGGTCACCCAGCTGTATTCCCTCCCCTCATAGAGCATAAGCAGATGGAAGAAAATACTGTACAGGGCAATGATAGCGAAAATGAAAGCGATGAACTTAGCCAGCAGAACCATATTTTTTCTGGTGGTTTTGTTCTGAAAGAAAAACAGCAGCTGGGAAGGTAAAAATTTCATAGTGCGTCGAAAAAAAGAGAAAAATGAATAGATTACTGGGTGACAGTTTGACCATCCGACAGGCAATCCCCACTGTATATACTAGGCGGAGAATAGCTTTGCTACTATTCTCAATACAGTGACGCATGTCAATCATTGCCGCACTGCTGATATCAATTGCAGTCCGTCCTCTTGAGAGCTGATATGTATTTGGCAAAAATTCAGAGTGGCACCACAACCAGATACCAGATCCGTCAGTCCTATGAAGCGGAGGAAAACTCCTTTAATTTCCGAATAGTATTTGATCTCGGCGACAATCCCGGCCGGTTCATTCAACCTTTTGCTGACCATGTCGCTTTGTTTGACGACAATGTACTGCAGGCTGTCTCAGCCCATACCGGTCAAGACAGCGAGACGGTACTTGAGCAACTGCTGCATGATTTCCTGCCACAAGAAACACAAAAGAGACTCGACATGTTCCGGGGTCGCAGTACGTATCGCGGTGGCCCACTTACCGACGCAGAGAAAAACAGAATTGCCGCACAAATTCATCTGTTTGATCGCCGGCGCCTCTATTATCTTCGTTATGGAGCAGTTGACCAGAGCCGTCTGGCCCTGTTGCATGCGAAAAGCTGTCGTCCGCTTCTTGGTCAAAGCCGCGATGAACGGGAATTTTATTTTACCGCCGAAGAGAAGGCCCTTCAACCCGGTCAGTATCTGCAATATGTCTATGCGATTTTCAACCTCCAACGATACTTTCACCAGTCTTTTGCCCCGTGGCTGCCGGAATCACTTGCCTTCGATGAAATGGCCGAACATTTTGAACCGGAACTGTGCCGATTAAATAACGACTCACAATTCTGGCAGAAAGAGCAGATAGGCCATGCCCTGCACCATCACCTGACCCGTTACCTGTTCATGTTCTTTGACTACACCCCGGATCAGCGGTCATTCTTTGCCGATTTTGCCAAATCTTTTATGGCAGGCCATCGCACCTTCCGCTGGCCGGAAAGACAAGCAACCAGATCTGCTGAAAAAATCAGCGAAATTTTTGCAATCCCTTACGAACAACTAAAAAAGATGAGCCGGACACAACTCAGCCGCCAGTACCGGAAAAAGGCCCTGCAGTTGCATCCGGACCGGGGCGGGGACCACGACCTGTTCATCGAATTGACAGCGATCTATAACGAGCTGCTGCAAACTAAATAGTGTCCGGCTACTCGGCCGTCCTGGCACATCTCTTCTCCACGGAAGCTATATAGCCATCGACATCAAACTTGCGGCGACAGCCTGCAGCATTCATATAGCGGATCTTGCCGAACACCGGACGTTCCTGCCAGGCCCGGTCATGCACGCCGCCGATGGACCAGGCAATACCCGCATAACCGTTCGGATCGCGGCCATCGAGCGAATACCGGTCATTGAGCACAATCGAGTATTCCAGGGCGGTTTCAGGATCGACAGTCCATTCCAGGATTTTTTTGGCCCAGTACATTCGCAAATAGCCATGAAGTTTACCACGCTGGACCAGATCAAGCTGACAGGCGTTCCAGAGACTTTCGTGGGTGGTGCCAGCCTCAAGGTCGGCAAGGGTATAGACATACTCTCTTTTATCGCCGCGATGCTGGTTGAGCGTTGTACGTGCCCAGTCGGGAAAACCTGCAAAACGATCATAGTCAGGTTCGTAAAGACAAAAATTATCGGACAGCTCTCGACGGACAACAAGCTCCTCAAGAAACGGTTCCTTCGCTTCTGGTGGCACCTCAGACTGGGTAACCAGCCAGGCCAGTCTCTGTGGGGACAACTGACCAAAATGCAGATAAGGAGAAAGCCCTGACTGACCGTCTACGCACGGATTATTGCGGTTTGCACCATAATTATTCAGTTTATCGTGCACAAAAGAGACCGCCGCCTGCATTGCCGCAGCTTCGCCTGCCTGCAACCAAGTATGCTCCCCCGGTGTCTGATCGGCAACGGTTTGAGCAAGGCGATTGCAATCAATGGCAACAGGAACCGGAGCACAGGCAAAAGGATGGCGCTTAACTGCCGGGATATCTGTCAGGTAATTCGTCAGGAGACGTTTTATTTTCGGCCGGAGCGTGTACGCGGCATATTCCTTTTTGGCAGAAACGGTCCAGGCAGGAATAATATTGTGCGTGTCTACCTCGAAATATGGGGCCGTCAATTCGGATACAAGCCGGGCTTTCCAGCGCTGTTTAATGCTGAGGGGATCGAAATCGCCGACCAGTATATGGGCATCGATCCCACGCAAAAATCCAGGCAGTATCTGTTCGGGACTTTGTTGCAGGAGCGTAAAACCAATGTTTAGCTGGTTGAGTTTTTGCTGCACTTGCTGCAGCCCTTGAAGCATGAACCGGTAGTGGCGTAAGGTGGCTCCGGGATAATCATCAATCATGCAGAACACCACCAGCAACCCTTTGCAACGGATCAGGGCCTCCTGCTGGGCCGACAAAAGCGCCCAATTATCGTTTACTCTCTGGTCCCTGGACATCCAGTAAACGACGGGCCCGTCTCCTCTTCTTCCATCGGCCAAGCTCCGGCTTCTTCGTTCTATGTCGATATTTCGTCTATTCATTCCCGTCAACAGACTACCTGAAGTAAAAGTGATAGTAAAAACGACTACTCTCCTGCCGTTTATTACCTCTTGATGCGACACTAACATATGCTTAATTATTATTAAAGGTAGCTCTACTGGAGAAAATGGGCAATGGAGGTAAAGATGATACATCTTTCAAGCTTACCTGTTATTGTGTAAAGAGTAATACAATCCTCACTAAAAAAAGATGCCGATTATGCCTGATGACATACCAAACAAGACTGTCCTGATAACCGGTGCGACCGGGTATATCGGCAGACGGCTGAAACATCGTCTGTTAAAGACCTCTGCGCTGAAGATCCGAATCTTAGTCCGCAATAAAAATAAAGTTCAGATTTCCGTTGCTGACAAAGTAGATATAAGAGAAGGCTCAACTTTTGATAAAGACATCCTGCGTGATGCTCTTGCAGGAGTCGACACGGCATTTTACCTCATCCATTCCATGGGATCCAAACAAGATTTCCGGGATATGGATCGACTCAGTGCCGAGAATTTCCGCGATGCCTGTATTGAAAATGGGGTACGGCGAATTATATACCTCGGCGGACTTGGCGTGCGGCAAGACGCAAGCAAACATTTGTTGAGCCGGATTGAGACCGGAGACATTCTTTCCGCTAAGCCCAAGCAGATTCAGACGATCTGTTTACGGGCCGGGGCGATTATCGGCTCCGGCAGTGCCAGCTTTGAAATCATCCGCAATCTCTGCCAGAAGCTGCCGCTGATGATAACACCCCGCTGGGTAAGGAATCATACCCAACCCATCGGTATCGAGGATGTTCTTTCCTATCTGCAGGCATCGATTGAATTGGTGCATACAGGTAATCTGGTTGTCGATATTGGCTCAGAAAAACTTAGTTTTCAGGAAATGATGCGGCAGGCAGCCGAAGTTATGGGACTGAAAAGATATCTTATTCCCGTTCCTGTTCTCTCGCCCCATCTCTCCTCTTACTGGTTAATTCTTCTTACCCCCCTCCCCTATTCACTTGCCGCCGCGCTCGTTGAAGGCCTCAAAAGCGAAACAATCCTGCAAAATGATAACGCCGCCCGATTGTATCCGGAGATACGGCCGCGCTCATTCAAGCAGACCGTGACCGATGCAATCGAAGAGCTTGAGCACAACCAGGTGCTCAGTCGATGGTGCGACAGCAGCAGCCAGCAGGCCTGCGATATTAAAGATTTTGACAACCCTGCCGGGGCTATTTTACGAGATACGCGGACTATCCCGTTTGCCAATGGTGAACGGCAACAGGACGTCTTTCGATCAGCCTGTGCGGTGGGCGGCCCCAATGGTTGGTTTAAGTACAATTATCTCTGGCGAATACGTGGGATTATCGACAAAATTATCGGTGGCTACGGGCTCAATCGGGGCAGGCGGTTACGTGGCGAACTGCGGGTCGGCGATGCACTTGACTTCTGGAAAGTGGTCGATATCAAACCCGACAAAAGATTACTGCTCTACGCCCAGATGAAATTACCGGGTGAGGCCTGGCTGGAATTTGATGTACAGACCGATCAACTGGTGCAGACCGCTCATTTTCTACCCCGGGGCATATTGGGTCGGCTCTACTGGTATCTGGTTCTGCCCCTGCATCATTTTGTCTTTAACAATCTGGCTCGAACCGTTGTCAGTGCTGCCGGTTCCCCAAGATAGCCCAACCAGAAAAAAAACTGCGCCAGCATCACCAGGCGTGACTTGATCCTGTATTCGATTGCGCACCGCTGCAAGCTGATAAGGCCTGCCGGGAAACAGCTTGCAGAAATAATTTCCCATCTTAGAATGATAATCAGGAGTACAAACGAATTGCAGTAACTCGATAAAACTCTCAACAACTCCTCTCAAAGATACCGAAATGGTGACAAAAAAAATTATTCTATACAGCTTGACCACCTGCGTTTTCTGTCAGGCCATCAAGAAAATGTTCGACGACCTTGCAATCTCCCACACATGTATACAAGCAGACGAACTCTCTGCTGAAGACAAGAAAAAGGTTTTGAAGGACCTCAGAAGCGTTAATCCACAATGCTCTTTCCCGACAGTTGTGGTTGATGATGAGGTAATCGTTGGATATAAGGTTCAAGAAATAAAAGAAAAGATAGGCATTCATACCGAAGTTGATGTCCTGTACGATATGCTCAAGAAAATCAATGAGCCCAAAGGGTATTATTTAAATGGCGACAAAGAAAAAACCTTTGAGCTTCTGCGCAGCCTGCTCACCAATAAAAAACGTTACGGCTATATGGCCTGTCCATGCCGACTAGCCTCCGGAGTACGCGAGAACGATAGCGATATTATTTGCCCCTGCGTATATCGTGAACCGGATGTAGCGGAATACGGGAGCTGCTTCTGCTCGCTCTATGTCTCGGCAGACTGGTATACCGGCAAGGTGAAGCGCCAGGTAGTTCCTGAGAGAAGACCGCCTGAACTCTACGACGACTGAACCGCTTGCTTTATACGTTTAGTGGGGCATAAAGAGACACACCCGTTTTGGCGGGCACAGCTTCTATAATACAGTGTTACTGTTCTGTCTTTTTTATTCGATTTCATTTTTCAGGAGGAGAAAGTGATACATCAATTCGATACGGTTATTGTCGGTTCCGGCGGCGCTGGCCTCTATGCCGCGCTTGAGGCCAGTCAAAAGTCCAGGACGGCGGTTTTGTCTAAATTACATCCGGTGCGAAGTCATACCGGTGCGGCCCAGGGCGGCATCAGTGCGGCGCTGGGTAATGTCGAGGAAGACAAGGCTGAATGGCACGCTTTTGATACGGTCAAAGGCGGCGATTATCTTGTCGATCAGCAGGCGGCGCAGACTCTTGCGGAGGAGGCAATTCAGGCTGTCTATGATCTGGAGAATCGAGGCTTGCCGTTCAATCGCACCAAGGACGGGCGCATTGACCAGAGGCGTTTTGGCGGCCATACCCGCAACTTCGGCGAAGGCCCCGTACACCGCGCCTGTTATGCCGCTGACAGAACTGGCCATATGATTCTGCAGACCCTGTATCAGCAATGCATCAAAAACAAGGTGTCTTTTTTTGATGAGTACCAGGTACTCGATGTAATTCTTGAAGACAATACCTGCAAGGGTGTGGTGGTTGTCGAGCTTGCGACCGGAGAACTGCATATATTTGCCGCTAAAGCCGTGCTCTTTGCCACCGGCGGCTTCGGTCGGATGTTTAAAATCACATCCAATGCCTATGCCAACACCGGTGACGGTCCTGCGGTGTGCGCACGGCGCGGCATTCCTCTTGAGGATATGGAATTTTATCAGTTCCATCCAACCGGCATTATGGGACTGGGCATTCTCATCTCAGAGGCGGTCAGAGGTGAGGGAGGTATTCTACGCAACCGCAAAGGTGAGCGTTTTATGGAGAGATATTCGCCAAAGCTGCTTGACCTGGCACCCCGCGATATAGTTTCCCGGTCGATTCAGACAGAGATTCTTGCCGGGATGGGTATTCGTGGCGATGGCAAAATAGATGATTATGTCTATCTGGACGCCACCCATCTGGGCAAAGAGACCCTGAAGAAAAAACTTCCCGATATCACCGACTTCTGCAAGACCTATCTCGGCATCGATCCGGCGGATGCCCCTATTCCGGTCCTGCCGACAGCCCACTATGCCATGGGTGGAATCCCTACCGATATGCATGGCCGAGTGCTCAAAGATGCCGACAATACCATCGTTCCCGGTCTCTATGCCGCTGGTGAATGTGCCTGTGTGTCCGTCCATGGTGCAAACCGCCTGGGTACCAACAGTCTGCTCGATCTGGTTGTTTTTGGCCGGCGTGCCGGACAGCATATCGCCGAATATATCAAAGATGCAAAAGAAGTCGTGGTCGATGACTCCGCGGCCAACGATGCGCGAGAGTGGATTGGCCGTATCACCGATGGAACGGCAGGCCCCCATGGCGGCCACATCAGCGAGGAGATGCAGACCACAATGATGGAAAAAGTCGGCATTTATCGTAATGAACAGCAGATGCAGGCCGCCGTGGATGAAATACAGGCACTGCGCAAGCGCTATCATCAGGTCCGTGTACAGGACACCAGCAAAAGTTTTAATACCGACCTGCTGGAGGTCATTGAGCTGGGCAATCTCCTCGATCTTTCGCTGGTAACCGCAGCGGCGGCGCTACAGCGCCAGGAAAGCCGGGGGGCACACAGTCGTGAAGACTTTGCCGAACGAGACGATGAGAAGTGGCTGAAACATTCCCTGGCCTATCTGGAAGGCGATACGGTACGACTTGACTATAAACCCGTCGACACCTCAATCTGGGAACCAAAACCCCGTACTTATTGAGTTACAGGAGCCTCTCATGAATATCATTCTCAAGATACAACGCTATAATCCTGACACTGACAAACAACCGTATGTGCAGGAATATAATGTAGATGTACAGCCAAACGAACGATTGCTGGATGCCCTGATGCAGATCAAGCGGTTCCAGGACGGCAGTCTCGGATTTCGTAAAAGCTGTGCTCATGGGGTTTGCGGATCAGATGCCATGCGTATTAATGGCAAAGATGGACTGGCCTGTAAAACTCTGGTTAAGGATGTGGTTGCAAAGGAAGGCGACATCGTGACGGTGGAGCCACTCCTCCACCTGCCGGTTTTGCGGGATTTAATTGTCAACCAGGACGAATTTTTCAAGAAATATCGGGCAGTGCAGCCCTTTCTCATTAATGATGAAAAGATCGACAGGCAGGAAAGGCTGCAATCGCCGGAAGAACGGTTGGTATTCGACGACACCACCAACTGCATCCTCTGCGGAGCATGCTATTCGTCGTGCCCTATCCTGGATACGAAACCAGATTATATTGGTCCTGCAGCCTGCGTTCAGGCATTTCGGTTTATTGCCGATTCTCGAGATCGTGCCAAAAACGAACGACTGCAGATGGTTCACGCCTCAGATGGGGTATGGGCCTGTGACAATCACTTCAAGTGCACCCAGTGTTGTCCCCGCTCAATTCTCATCACCAAGCGTATCAACCAGACGAAACAGATGATTAAGGAACTCAAGGGAGTAAAAAAATGATGGGGTGATAAAGCAGTTAGCCCCCCTCCATTGTCGCCAGGAGCGGGGCCTGGCAGGCTCGTTTTTGGGGCTGGATTCCGACAACACAAGCAGGATGTCGTGAGCCAGCCCAAAAAACTTCGTGTTACACGTTAGGACCACTCCTGTGGGCGTCTATCAAGTCTTCACCTGGCCATCCCTCTTTGTGGTTATTCCGGGATTACCCAAAGTTACCTCTCTTGGTCCGCACAGTAAGAGTGTTTTTAGTGTGGCATTTCAAAAGTGTCGAGTAACATTTCACCCTCGATCGAATCATCAGCCTTCAAGTCAGGCCGGCTGTTCAGAATACGGGCACAGCAATTCCAGCGAAGCACTGCTTCCTGGTTTTTCGGGTCGTCAGCGCCAAGCGCTTTTTCAAAATCTTCCATAGCCTTGACAAACCAGTCATATGCCGCCGTTCCGGCTCCGGGCCCGCCTTGATGGAGATGAAACTTTGCCCGCCGTTCAAAAATCACACCATGATAGTATGCCTTGCTGTAGGAACTATCGAGCTGAGAAATCACTTCCTGTGCCTGCTCAAAAGCCGGAACAATTCCTGACACCCGAAACTTATCGGTTAATGCCAGCAATAAGGTGATAAGTGCTTCCTGATGACCCGGTTGCCCTGCCAGGATATCCAGACAGATACTCTCGGCTACATCCGGTTCATTGAGGAGACGGTAACGTTTGGCTTTCTCGAGTGCTGCAGCGGTTGCTTCGGGTTTCAAGGGTTTTAATTGTATCATATTGAATGTCCTATAATTGGGTTATCTGACGGCAGTCAGTGGATAGGTACATCTAGATTATATGGATTAAAATCGTATTTGCAAGGGGATGCATGGAATCCTCCACTGCACCTTCACCAGGCGTCGGTACTGTTGCGCAGGCCAGCCCGGCAACGCCTGCGCCTATTATTATCGCCTCAGACATAATCCCTGCCTGTTGCTGTTTTTTCGGCAAGGGCATAACTATCGTTTTTCTTTGGCATCCACGTTTGACAGCACACTGCAATACCTGACCAGGCTCCAGATACAGGCCCAGATCACCGATAAAAAAGCCAGTGCCTGCAGCAGCGGCCAGTTAAAAGAAGCCGCCCCCAGCCGCACACCCGCCCAGTAGGCAGCAGGCCCGCCCAAGGCACCAAATACCGCCGAGAGTACAGGTCGGGTTTTCAGCCAAGCAAGGCTATGATGCGGCGTGATGGCCAGGCCAAGCCAGATAACCATAAGCCAGAGAGGCATGGGAATTCCCGGACTGGCAAATTGAAAAAAACCAATCTGCTGCAGGGTGCCGTCAACTACCAGGCCGAGAAAGGCCATCAGACCCATCATTTTCAGATCCGCGTCACGGCAGCCTGAAAGAGCAAGATGGAGCAGCAGCAAAGGCAGTGCCGCTATCGCCCCTGTATTGCCACCCAGAACACAGAGGATCCAGATAAGCTGATATAAAAGAACATTGATGAATATTTTCATTATCCCTATCGCTGCCGATTACCCGGACGGGATGCCACAACATGAACAACACTTATCGATCTTTCCAGAAAACCACCCTCGCAATAGCATAAATAATATTCCCAGAGTCGTCTGAAGGTCTCGTCATAGCCTTTACTGTGCAGGCCGGCAAACGATTCGTTAAAACGACTCCGCCAATCCCTGAGGGTCCTGGCGTAATCGAAGCCGAAGTCATCTAACTGCCGAACGACCATGTCAGTTTTTTCAGCTATCAGCTGCAGCATTCTGGTGTTTGACGGCAGACAACCGCCGGGAAAAATATATCTCTGGATAAAATCAACCGTACCGGCGTATTGCTTATACTTCTGATCGGTGATGGTTATGGCCTGCAGTAGCATTTTCCCGTCCGGCTTGAGCAAATCGCCGCATTTTGCAAAGAAAACCGGTAAAAATCGATGGCCGACGGCCTCTATCATCTCGATGCTGACTAGCTTATCGTACTGTCCCGTCAGATCCCGGTAATCACTGCGCAGTAAAGTTATCCTGTCAGTCAGACCAGCCTCTTTGACTCGTTTTACGGCCTCCTGGTACTGCGCATCTGAGATAGTGGTGGTCGTTACATGACAACCGTAATTCTTTGCCGCATAGATGGCAAAGCCACCCCAACCGGTGCCGATCTCGATGACCCGATCAGTAGGCTGCAGATCAAGTTTTCGACAAATGGTGGCCAGTTTATGTGCTGATGCTTCTTCAAGACTGGCGTCAGCTCTGGGATATATTGCTGAGCTGTACATCATGGTCGGGTCGAGAAAAGTCGCGTACATGTCGTTACCAAGATCATAATGGGCCAGTATATTGCGTCTGGACCGGCTTTTACTGTTGGCGTTCAGAGCGTGGCGCAACAGATCAACAGGCCGGAGCAACCAGGCGAACCCCCGTTCCATTCGATCGAGAAATCCCATATTGAGCACCATAATCCGCACCAGAGCCGTCAGGTCGTCGACTTTCCAGATTCCATCAACGTAGGCCTCGCCGCCGCCAATCGAGCCGCCCAGAAGGACCTTGCGGTAAAAGCTTTTGTCGTTCACCGTAATATGTGCCCGTAACGATCCTCCCTTGCCAAAAAACCATTTTTTATGGCCTTCCTGCAGAATAATCTGCCCATGCTGCAGTCCTGTCAACATTCTTAAGATAAGCGATCTCGACCAGCTTACCGGCAGCGATTTCTTGGTTGCTGAATTTTCACATCGGGCGGCGGTTGTGCTGTTATTCATATCATCTCCTTCTCATAGGGAACATAAGGCACCCCTTTTCTATAGAGCTTGAAGGCCTGCCAGTAGATTCCGGCAACCATATAGAGAGTCATTGCCGGTTTTCTGAGCAGCTCTCTCGTCACAGAGTTCCTGGTAAAAGGATGTCGTCTCAGGTTGAGAAATGCCTGAAAGATACGGCCCCGCTTATCATCCACGCCGAGCTGTACCGTGAGGGTTTCAGCCGGGGCTTTGATCTTCCAGCTATAGTGCTGGTTAATCGAATTAAACGGCGATACACGAAATTGTTTTGCATTGTCAGGCTCAAGCGCATTATCGCCAACATAATGCGCGTACTGATGACGCTCATTCCAGGGAATATTCGACACTTCGGCCAGGAAATGCGTCAATGTGCTGCTGCTGTCATAACCGTAGTAAAAATTTACCGGACTAAAGTACAGCCCCAGGGTTCGCATGTTCAACAACCCGCACACCTGCCCTGTGACAGGCCGAGCTGTCAGCTGCTCCATCCTGTTTCGTATCGCATCGGCTAACGGCACGGCGGGATCACCATAATAATCAGGACGATGAAAACGACTGAGCGCCCGTCTGGTTGTCGAAAACCAAGGGAATACCGATGGCAGGACGTCAAGCTCATCAAGATTGAGAAACCACATAAAAAATCCGTATTGAAAACGGTGTTCTACCGGAAGCTGTCGTTTATGGGCGATGGTGCCCACATACAGGGCAGGTTTCATGATCGCTCTCCTATTGCAGCACAGACCCGGAGGGCACTTCGGACGCCGTCTTCATGAAATCCGTTAAACCAGTATGCCCCACAGAAATGGCTGTTGTTCTGCCCTGAAATGTCATCCCACCGCTGTTGTGCCTGTATAGCGTCGACGGTGTAAACCGGATGGTTGTAGGTAAAACGCTGCAGGACATATTTCTCCGGGATTTCTTGATTAAGCGACACAAGGTAGGTGTTTTTCTTAGACAGGCGCTGCAAAATATTCATATTGTAGGTAAGTGTCGTCTGCTCCCTGGCGACATCTACCATATTGTAATTCCAACTGGCCCATGCCAACCTTCTTTTTGGCAATAAAGAGATATCATTGTGCAAAACGACATTATTTTCGGAGGTTTGAAACTGTCCCAGAACAGATTGTTCCGGGACAGATGGGTCATGCAGCAGATGAAGAGCCTGCTTGCCATGACAGGCAAAGATTATTTCATCAAAGACTGTGGTTTCTTCTGTGGTGCTCACCTGCACTCTGTTGTCTGCTCTGGCAACGCTGACAACTGGACAGCTCAACCTGATACGATCACGAAATCCTGCCGTCAGGGGTTCAATATAACTACTTGAACCACCTTCAATGGTATACCATTGCGGCCTGTTGATTATGTCGAGCAGTCCGTGATTATCGAAGAAACGAACAAATAAATGCAGGGGAAAATCCTTACAACTCGAAAGTCCCATTGACCAGATCGCCGAAATGATCGGCAACAGGTAATTCTCGATGAACAGTTCTGAGTAGCTGTTTTCTTCTAAGAACTGACCGATAGTGAGCGTTTCGTTTTCACTGACGGCACTTCGCACCTGTTTATTAAAGCGAACAATATCTCCCACCATAGACCAGAACCGGGGACGAACCAGGTTACTCCGCTGGGCGAAAAGAGTGTTTAGATTGTTGCCGTTGTACTCGAGGTCTATTCGATCGTTACGCATCGAAAAACTCATTTCGGTTGGCTGGTACTTTACTCCCAGGCGCTCGATCAGTTCGATAAAATGGGGATAAGTACGATCATTGAAGACGATAAAGCCAGTATCGATATCAGAGACTTCGCCATCTTTTTCAACCCTGACCGTATGGGTATGGCCGCCAATATAATCTTGAGCCTCAAAGACACTGACATTGTGATGTGGAGCAAGGGTATACGCACAGATCAGACCTGATATTCCGGAACCAACTATAGCTATTTCCTTTCTTCGCATACTCTCTCCATATTCTGGTCAATGTTAGGCCAAATGGCACGTGGCAGATACGAATCAGGTTGTAAGACAGAGGCGAAAAGTTTTGGAATAAGAATTTTCATACTCCTCTCTCCCGGTTGCCATACCTGTCACATATATACATCATATTAATTTATCATTTTTGAAAGACAATGGTTATTTCGCCGACTCTAAAACCAAACTTTGACATTGTCGCTTTATTCAGCAGAATTCCGTCGTCCACCAAGAACATCCAATCGTCGAAGGTAATCTTCCAGGCGGTATCATCCACCTTGAGGCTGAGCACATACTGCCAGTTGAGGACGTTACCATACAGCGTTCCACTGGCGCCGTTGATTACATCCTCTGCCCTGCCGGTGTATCTGTGGGTATCCACCCTGTCCAGTATCCAGGTTCTTTTCGATTTTTCCCCATCGCTCCAGTCAAAATTTTCAGCAAGGATCAAACTGCCATCACTGTTGACAGTACCCGTAATTTCGACGGTGAACTGGCGTGTCAGGCGCCCTTTTCTATCCTGCACTATGCCCCACCCCTGTGTCTGTCCTTGAAAGTAGCCATACAGATCAAGAGCAGGCTGGTTATCGCTGTATTGTTTCATATCTATTGCCGAGCAGCCGCCGAGAAGGACCAAAAGAGCAAGCATCATTAATAGTCGCATTGTGTTTCCTTACTTTTTTCCTGATTGTGAGTGAAAGAATATATTCTCATATCAAAAACTATAAGATCAGAATCAACTCCAGCAACGATAGCGTAGATACAGACTATTGATAGTCGATACTACTATATTGCTGCAGGTTATTCTTGTATACAATGGATGCAAAAATGGAGCGCTCACCCGGGTACGCAACAATTCCAATAAGGGCAATTACTATCATTGTTCCGCATATTTCTTACTATTGAAACAGGATGTGTCTGTAAGTAATCTATCAAGCATACGGACAGACAACCAATTATGGAGGATAGCGATTGTTTCACGCTATAGGATTGCATGATAAAAAATGAAAAACCGGCAAAACGGGCGCAAATAGAATTTTCTCTTCAATGGCAGAGCCAGTATGGCCTGCACAATGACAGATGGTACGCAGAAAAGATTGATTTCTGGCGTGATTTGTTCCCGGGGAGTCTGCAGCAAAATATAGCAGCTTTATCTCCGGGAGAATTCTGCCGGGTAGCTTTTGATGCGGGAAGCCTGGTGCCTGAATATAATGAGAAAAAAATTATTGAGTTCTCTAAAAACCTTTTTGTCAACGGACATGACGGGGTTGTGTCGCATCCTCTGCCTGGAAGATTCTATCCACAAAAGTATGCCTGGAAAGCTCTTCATTCATTTCCGGGGAACACAACCCCGTTCAGGTTAATAGCAGCATCGGCTAAAACCCTTGTTGCCGACACCAATCATCCCCTGGCTAAATTTGAGCTTACAGTTGAGGCCACAATGATGCAGTCTATGGATACGGCCACACAACGTGGCGGTGCAGCCAATGATATTGCGGAGCGGCTCACGATAGATGGTCCGGGCATGCAGATACCTGACGCGAGAGGTGCGATAAATCCCTATACGTCATATCCGTTAAGTAGAGATAACGAAGAGGAAGACAGCGCATTTTATCGAATCCCGAGACTCGTTCATCATCTTGACAGCACGGCACGAGCGCACGTCCGGGCAATATATGGACGGCTGTTGGCGCCGGGGTCAAAAATTCTCGATCTCATGAGCAGCTGGGAGTCCCATCTGCCCAATCTTTTAAGAGATTGCCACGTTGCCGGTATTGGACTCAACAGGGAAGAACTGGAAAATAATAAACAACTATCATTCTCCCTTGTCCACGACCTCAATATGCAGCCGCTGCTCCCCTTTAGTGACCATCATTTCGATGCAGTCATCTGTACGGTGTCCATCGAGTACCTTGTCCGACCTCGTGAAGTGATAGCCGAAGTTGCAAGAATCCTTCGCCCTGGGGGCATTTTCGTTATTATTACATCCGATCGCTGGTTTCCCGGTAAACAGATTGTTCCATGGGCAGATCTACATCCATTCGAGAGACAGGGGCTTGTTCTCAACTATTTCCTGCACGAAAAACGTTTTAAACAATTACGCACAGAATCACTGCGCGGCTACCCAAGACCTGCCGAAGATCGACATAGCGACCGGGTGTCTCTATCCGATCCGCTTTTTGTGGTCTCCGGAATCCGTCGGAACTGAGTCATTTCTTTGGTGATAAAAAATAAGGGTTGCTTCCTGATTTTTAAATTCGTACTCTCTCTTCTATCTCCTGGTTACTGGGAGTAGAGAGTGAGGCATAAAGAAAAATCGGCGAAACATCCAATTTCACAAGAGCTTAGGAATGAAAAGAGGTTGCAGTATGGATACAATAAAAGAGAGCAACAAGGAAGAACAGCGTAACACCTTAGATGAAGAAGAGGCCATCGACAGCGCCTTGCTGCAGATGGAGATACTGTATAAATGTCGCTGTGTCCAACCGCCTTTTGGCTCAAATGTGACCATACGAGAGATAAAAAAAGACGAATAATACAGTGGTAACACCGCACCAAATGGAGCTCATCACGGCATGCCGATGCTTGTCGGCTGGACAATCGTATCCAAACCGCGTATATTTATGTATCACAAAAGATACATGCAGCAAAAAAGATACGAACAATCCATGACCAGACAAACATCCCCCTCGCCTAAAAGCCTGTTATTCCAGCAGCAGCACCTCTTGACCAAAAGCCAGCAATTAGAGGCACTGCGGCTTATTTTCGATCAGATCCATGACGGGGCCTGCGTGACGGATTCCGAAGGTATTATTACCCACTTCAACGAGCCGTACGGCCGGTTCCTCGGGGTCAACCCGAAAGAGCAGATCGGCAAACATATCAATGAGGTAGTCGAGAACACCAGGCTGCATGTTGTGGCGAAGACGGGCAAGGCAGAGATGAACGCCAGTCAGTCGATACGCGGCGAGAATATGCTGGTCCAGCGGATTCCAATCAAGGATAACGGCAATGTAATAGCTGTATTCGGCCTGGTAACCTTTAAAAATATTAAAGAGCTGGGTCGTCTTGCAAAAAAACTCTCTGAATTGGAATCACAGGTTAAATTATACCAGAAACAGCTCAATTCCCTGCGCCGCACCCGCTACTCCTTCGATGATATCATCGGCGAAAGCGCACCAGTCCTTCGCCTGAAAAAAGAAGCGCTTCAAGCTGCAGCAACGAATCTCTCGGTACTGATATCGGGAGAATCGGGTACCGGCAAGGAACTCTTTGCCCAGTCTATTCACGACGCCAGTTCGCGCAAGCTGCAGCCCTTCATCCAGCTGAACTGTGCTGCTATCCCCAAAGACCTTTTGGAAGCGGAGCTGTTTGGATACAGCAAAGGTGCCTTCACCGGGGCGAAAGCCACCGGCAAACCCGGCAAGTTCGAATTGGCAGATTCCGGTTCGCTTTTTCTCGATGAGATTGGCGACCTGCCTCTGGAGATGCAGCCGAAACTGCTTCGGGCTCTGGAAGAAAAAGAATTTGAACGGGTCGGCGGCAACACCGTTATCCATTCCGATTTCAGGCTTATCGCTGCGAGTAACATGGACCTTGCGGCAATGGTGGAACGGGGCGAATTCAGGGCGGATCTCTTCTACCGGTTGAATGTGGTCCCTCTGCATATCCCGCCTCTCAGGGACCGGGCTCACGATGTTATCTGCCTGGCAAAACACATGTTGCAGAAGACAGTAAGCGATAGCGGGCAATCGCCGGTCGTCCTCACCCCAACGGCCGAAACCCTGCTCATGCAGCACAGCTGGCCGGGAAATGTCCGGGAGTTGAACAATGTTATTGAACGGACCATGGCCACCCTTGAAGGTGATGGTATTACCGCAGCCGATCTGCCGTTTTATCTGCACCGCGGCAAGGAGCCCCGAGCTATCGGTCCAGGTTCACTTCTGAAAGAGGTGGTCGCCAAAGCGGAAAAGGTTGCGATTCAGGATGCCCTGAAGATGACCGGCTACCATAAAGTCAAAACAGCAGAGTTGCTGGGTATTCACCGCACTCTGCTGTATAAGAAAATAGCCAGATACAATATATCCCTTCTTCCCGGCTGAACCGGGAGAGTGACAGGAAGAATATGGTTTAAACAACCACGGGTGAAAGTTTCATCTCCATCACCGCCGGAAGAAATATCCTGCTGTCCATCAGACGCGGTTGTCCATTGATAATGGGCATAAAATCCATCTTGTCGAGAATATCTCTCTGAAGATCCATTCCCGGTGCGATTTCAGTGAGTTCCAGGCCTTCTACAGTCAGGAAAAAGACACAGCGCTCGGTAATATACGTCACTTCCTGCCCTCTTTTGGCTGCATACCTGCCACTGAAAGTGACGTGTTCCACGGTACCCTTAACAAATTTTTTTGCTTTGCCCTCACGAATAATACGTAATTCGCCATCTTCTACAGCCACCTCCAGGCCACCGGCCGTAAAGGTGCCGACAAAAACAACCTTGCTGGCATTCTGGCTGATGTTGATAAAGCCACCCGCTCCGGCCAGATTCTTGCCGAATTTACTGACATTGACATTACCGCTCATATCGGCCTGGGCCATGCCGAGAAAGGTGATATCCAGCCCGCCACCATCATAAAAATCAAACTGATAGGGCTGATCAATGACCGCATCGGTATTGGTGGCAGCGCCAAAACTGAGGCCGCCGGCGGGGATTCCACCGATCACCCCGGGTTCGGCGGTCAAGACAATCTGGTCAAGCATGCCTTCCTCATTGACTACACCAGAGACCCCTTCAGGCATACCGATGCCAAGATTGACTATATCCCCCGGAGTAAGTTCAAACGCCGCCCGCCTGGCAATCACTTTGCGTGGCCCCATCGCCATGGACGGTATTGACTGCACGGGTACTTTGACCTCACAGCTATAGGCGGGGTTATACTTTTCATCGAAGGTCTGCCAATGATTCTCCGGCTCCGCGACGACAACATAATCGACAAATATGCCGGGAATCTTAACCTGTCGTCCATTCAATGTGCCATGCTCGACGATTCGTTCCACCTGAACGATAATTTTGCCGCCGGAATTGCGGGCGGCCATGGCAATGGCCAGTACTTCCAATGTCAGCGCCTCTTTCTCCATAGTGATGTTACCCGCCGGATCGGCGCTGGTGCCACGAAGCAGAGCAACATCTATCGGCAGAGTTTTGTAGGCGAGGTACTCTTCTCCGTCAAAGTGTATCAATTCGACCATATCTTCGGTGGTGGCAGCATTGATTTTCCCACCACCATTACGCGGATCGACAAAGGTGCCAAGCCCAACCGCACTGATAGTCCGTGGTTTTTTGGCCGCAATGTCTCTGAACATAGTGGAAATAATGCCTTGAGGGAGATTATAGGCGATGATTTTATTTTCGACTGCGAGTTTCTGCAGCTTCGGCACCAACCCCCAATGGCCGCCTATAACCCGCGCCACCAAACCTTCATGCCCGAGGTGATTCAGCCCTCTGGTCTTGCCATCACCCTGGCCGGCAGCATACATCAAACTCAGGTCACGCGGCTGACTTGTCTCAAGAAATCGTTTCTCCAGGGCAATGGTCAACTGTTCGGCAAAGCCTATTCCAACAAAACCCCCGGTAGCTATGGTTGCACCGCTTCGTATGACCGACACGGCTTCTGCTGCTGAGACAACTTTATTTCTATTCAGTTTTCTTGAAAGTTCATTAATTGGCTTGGTCATCCTTTGTTACCACCTCTAGAATTTTGAGTCTTCAATAGCGTCATTACCGTACATGACCCGATTCGCCTGCAACTGAACTATGGCAGCGCTGATAAACGAGATACGAAGAGTAAAGCAATAAATATGCCATACGTAGTACAAGGAATGAATCACCGCACTTCTGCGACCCGGGGGAGGTGATGGTAAACCTGAACGGTTGGCTTAGAGATTGCACAGTTGCGGATCAGGGTAAAATGTTTATTCTGATCATTTCTACAGATAGCGTAATAACACCAATTTTTTACGATACGAAAAAGGGAGAAAATATGCTGACAATAAAAGGATCCGTCGCTGTAATCACCGGTGGCAGCGGTGGTATTGGCAAAACACTGGCTGAATACTGGCTGAAAGAAGGCGGAAAAGTGGTTATCGCTGATATCCAGGAAGAAGCACTGCAATCGACTAAAAAAGAGCTAGAGACAATCAGTAGCGATATAGCTTCTATTGTCTGTAATGTGACAAAAGAAGAAGATTGTTCCAGGCTGGCACAGTATGCTATCGAAAAATTTGGCGCGATCAATCTGGTCGCACCTTTTGCCGGGATAACCGGCGACGCTATGATGATCAAAACCGATCGCACGACTGGAAAAGTTACCGGCAAGATGTCTCTTGAGCTGTTTCAACGGGTCATTGATATCAACTTGACCGGAGTCTTTCTGACTGTGCGGGAATGTGTTGAGCAGATGATCAATCATGACTGCAGTGGGCTCATCTGCCTGGTATCATCCACGGGCTCCCTGGGAACGGCCGGCCAGATCAATTATTCTTCATCAAAAGCGGCCATGTCGGTCATGCCGAAGGTCCTCACAGCCGAATTCTTCAGACGCAATATTGCCGACAAAATTCGTTGTATGGCTGTAGCGCCCGGTTATGTAGGGACGCCGATGGTCAAAAATATCGACGAGAAGATCATTGGCAAAATTATCGATCAGGTACCCATTGGCAGACTCATTGAGCCGGAAGAGGTAATTTCGCTGGTGGCCGAACTCTACAAAAATGAGGCTATGGCCGGCGAAACAGTTTTCATCCACGGTGGATTACGTCTGGGCTCTAAAGGATAATGGCGTCGTAAAAACTCCCCAAAGGGCATAGACACCTGAAGCTGCTCGATGCCCTGGCTTATCGGAAGTCTGCTCTTATCGACTGAGCCATTCCCTATTTTGGATTTCTATAATATCGTCAGATGAATAGACAACATATTTTAAACGGAGGATACAGGCATGAAAGAAGTGGTGATAGTTAACGGTAGCAGAACGGCGATTGGCAGTTATGGCGGAACTCTGAAAACCACGCCGGTCGTTGATTTAGGTGCCCAGGTCTTAAAGGGAACCTTACATGCTGCAGGCTTACGCCCTGTTGCGAGTGAAGAGTGTATCAAATTTGGTGCAGACAAAATCCGGGATGCGGGACAGATTGAACTGGAGAGCCGATACTACGACTATGCAAGCAGTTCTCAGCCGGTCGAGATAGACCAGGTCATCATGGGCAATGTCATCGGCGCCGGCCAGGGCCAGAACGTCGCCCGCCAGGCAATGATTAAAGCGGGCATCCCCAAAGAGGCAAGCGCCACCTCCATCAACAAACTGTGTGCCTCGGGTATGGAGGCCGTAGCTCTGGCGGTTCAGGCAATACGCTGCGGCGACGCCGATATTATTCTGGCCGGGGGCATGGAAAACATGAGCCTCGTCCCCTACAGCCTGCCGGCAGCCCGATGGGACCAGCGAATAGGAAACGCACAGATGGTCGACCTGATGGTCTTCGATGGCCTGCATGAAATTTTTTATGGCTATCATATGGGCATGACCGCAGAAAACATCGCCGCGAAATATGGCATCTCCCGTCAGGAGCAGGATGAAATCGGGGCTCTCAGCCATCAACGGGCCATGGCAGCCATAAGCAAAGGACTCTTTGAGAAGGAGATTGTGCCGGTATCAATCCCGCAGCGTAAAGGCGATCCTCGTATCTTTGCCGTCGACGAACGACCCATGGAGACCAGTGCGGAGAAGATGGCCAAACTGCGTCCAGCCTTTAAAAAAGACGGCACGGTAACCGCCGGCAATGCATCCGGCTTAAATGATGCAGCCGCCGCCCTGCTCATTATGTCCGCCGACAAGGCCCGTGAATTAGGTCTCAAACCACTGGTGAAGATTAAAGCCCATTCCTCCGCCGGTCTTGATCCCGCCTATATGGGTCTGGGCCCGATACCGGCGGTGCGCAAGATCATGGCCAAACATAAGCTGACCATCGACGACTTTGACAGTATCGAATTGAACGAGGCCTTTGCCGCCCAGGCCATCGCCTGCATACGCGAACTCGGCTGCGACATCGAAAAGACCAACGTGCTGGGGAGCGGCATTTCTCTTGGCCACCCCATCGGCTGTACCGGGGCCCGTATCCTGGTCACGCTGATGAACCAGATGAAACGCAACAACCAGGCACTGGGGCTGGCCTCTCTGTGTATTGGCGGCGGTCAGGGTATGGCGATGGTGCTGGAAAATATTGCCAACTAAAACCAAGAGGTGCTGAGCTCCCAACAGTCAACAGTACCTTTCTTGACCCCAAAACCATGTTTCAACATGAAGGAGAATACGTCTGGCTATTCTCCTTCATACCTCTCTCGGTTTTTATGTTCGATCAGATCTGATAATCGATCATAATCCGACCAAATGTCCTCGGCCGGACTATCTCTTTTCCCACCCGCACATGCTCCGGATGGTTCTGGTAGTTTTCTAAAGCCTCCTGAGATGCAAACTCTGAATATAAAACGATATCTCCCGAGGTCTCTTTGCCACGATAATCAAAGCCGACCTCGACTTTTTGCAGTCCTGGAATTCGTCCCTGCAGATCTTCAAGCCCCTTTTTTATGGCCAGGGCATCGGCACATTTCTCGAGAGGATAGGTTTTATTTTTAAGCTTCCAAATTACAATATGTTTTATCATGTCAGGCAAACTCCAGTAGCGATATAGAATCAAAGGAAAATCATGGAACACAAACAGCACACATGCCTCATTTAACCATTTCCCGGGAATAATAAAAATAGTATCATTTTTCAAACAATCTTTTCGTCAGTAAAATCAGAGGAGCAGCTATTGAAGACGCTGAAAAAAAACATCCTGGTCATCTACCACTCCCAGGGCGGCACCATGAAACGGATGGCGGAAAGTTTTGCAAGAGGTGCAGCAAAAGAGCCCAACGTAACCGTCACTTTCAAAAAAGCGGAACAAGCTACTCTTGAGGACCTGCTGGCTTGCAGTGCAATTGCCATCGGTTCTCCCGAATATTTCGGGACAATGGCCGGAATGATCAAAGATTTTTTCGATCGAACGTATGAGGCCGCAAAGGACAAAACCACAGGTCGGCCTTTTATTGTCTTTGTCTGTGCGGGAAATGACGGACGAGGGGCAATAACCCAGATTGAAAGAATCGCTGCCGGCTATAAATGGAAACAGGTACAGGAACATCTGCGAGTCGCAGGTCCACCCACCGCACAAGATCTCGCCGCAGTGGAGGAGCTGGGACAAACTCTTGCCGCAGGCGTCGATTTTGGCATTTTTTAGTGAATTAGAAATAATGTACTTGTGCTCTTTACAAGTACATTATTTCGTGAATGAACTTATCCCGCAACGCTGTTTGGCGGGATTAATAGCTTAGAAATAATTTTCTAGTTCTTTTTACAAGTAACCTATTTCGTGAATGTACCTAGACCCCTCAAACAAGTATTAAAAAGAATCCCGACCTAGTTCCCGTTTACCGGGGTTAGACGAAGGAGAATCTCTTTTTCCAGCTGCTTTACCACCAGCGCCAGGGCCCTGCTTTCCCTGATAGGCCCGGAATTGTTCCAGCCCATGACCAGCGCCGATTCTTTTTTCTGCCGGAACTCGGCAACCGAGCTCACCATGGTTTTCCAGCCGAAAAGTTTCTGCACAATGTGCCGCTCAGCAGAACTGAGATCTCTATCCGTATCAATATCCGGATTGTTGTCTATTGGAATAAGCATATCTTCTTCAACCACCTCAACTATCTTGAAATCTTATGCCGGGGCCACAAAACGGCCATGGGGCCAGGTTGGCGTCGCAATAGGTGTTCCGAGGTTGTAGCGAACCAGCCGATTTCTCAACTCCAAGAGGTTTTCCACCAGAGCCCCCTCCACCTCGGCGTAGGCCTGCTCGTCGACGACTCTTTTAACGACGATGCCAAGCAGCTCGGTGATGGCATTACCAACAGAGTTCTGGCTGATCGTGACGATCAATCGCCCAGCATCATCCCGATACAGCAATTGTTTATAGGCCGGCTTCCAGCGAATCTGATTGGCAAACAACGGGTCTTCCAGCACCTGCAAACGCAGCATCCGGGCCGCCTGATGGAACTGGTCGCTAAAGAGAAGGATATCTTCGATTTGATCAGGAAATGCAGCATCGGCGGGAATCCTGTTGTCCTCCGCGGCAACCAGGGCAAACAGGGCCCGGTAAAAATCGAGAAACCCTTTAAGAATCATATCGTACTCTTTCCAGAACTGCCCTCTGCTAAGAGATGATGCACCGCCGACGACCTCCCAGCTGGGCAGGCCCTGAGGATACCCGGTAATGGCCAGTTTACATTTTTCAGGCCGAATCGGACGGAGCACTTCAAACTCCAGGACATCGAGAAACCGCAGATAGACATCACTTAAATAATCAAGAAAGAGACCGTTGTGACCGCTGTCGGTCAGATTTGGATCATCTTCGGCCGCATGCGGCGAGGATGCCAGCAGGGCTTTTTCAAAGACCATGAAATGGTTATGAATCATGCGAATGCTCGGCACCCCGGACTTATTCAGCGGCCAGGTTGCATCCAGGCTGGCTTCACCGCAGAAAACCAGATGTTTTTCAGGATCTGGATATTTCTCCAGCATAAAATTCAGTACCACTTTCGTCATCCGGCTAAAAACCAGATTTTCTCCTCTTGAAAGCTGGTCCCGCCGGACCGGTCGGCCCATGGGATCAAGCACTTTCTGTGAAGTATCATAAATAATAGAGGTATCAAAGAGATTGGAATGACCAATCGCCTTACGATAAAGCAGGAATCCTTCCGGCGTACGCAGCAGTCCGTTCTCTCGAGCCAGATGGCGCAGGTTGCATGGACTGTTGAAAAACTCTGTCGGGGCAACACCTTTCGGAATTTCTAAAGGGATTTGCCGGTGCGGGGTGGTTACTTCTCGAGGTGCGCCTGTGGTCATGGGATCCTCAACCAAATAGTTGTTCCAGGGGGAGGAAATAGAACGTGTCTCTGGACGACAGAACTCGCATCCTCCTCGACAGAGGAGCTGACAAATAATTATTGAGCACCTTACAAATTATTGCTTTGTTTTTACAAGAAAATAATTTGCCTCAAGAGACTCAGAGGTGGTCTCATTTTAGTATTACGGTTTTTTTCATCCATCAGAGTTGCTTGCTCCCGCAAATCGGCTGGACGCCTCTGTTGCCAGCAAGCAGCTTTGTCTTTTATGGTCGTGCCCACTGACGGTCATCGATGTTTACAGGAGCACTGGGCAGGCACTCGTTATGTGGCTGGCTCTTTGCGTTCTGGTTGCGGTGGTTCTCTCCCTTTTTTCATTTTCAGTAAAACAGGCGCAGCAAGACAGAGAAACAGACAGAAACAGGAGAAACCGCCCCCAGGTACAGATGCATTCACCGCATCATGGATTTTTGTACTTATACCCAACACTGTAGACAGACTGAATAAGCTCAAGATCAGGAACGGCAAAGGCAATTTTTTTTCGCAGTTTTTTTATGTGGCTGTCGATGGTCCGGTCGCAGACAATACGACGGTCGGTGTATATACGATCCATCAATTGGTCCCGGCTAAAAATCTGCCCCGGCCTGCCAGCCAGAATGCTCAAAAGCTGAAACTCGACAGCAGTCAAATCAAGGGCTTTACCCTGCAGGGTTGCAAGGTAACAGTCCTCATCGAGGACCAGCACTTGATCTGTCTGGGCTGGTTGAAATCCGCGGCGCAAAACGGCTTTGACTCGTGCCACCACTTCCCGAGGGCTGAAGGGCTTGCAGATATAATCATCAGCGCCGAGTTCCAGGCCAAGCAGCCGGTCGATTTCTTCAGCTCGGGCGGTGACTATGATAATCGGAACAGTGGAAAATGTGCGGATTTCTTTGCAGACCTCCAGCCCATCTTTATTTGGTAACATGAGATCCAGCAGGATGAGATCCGGATTATTTTCTCTTACCCATGGAACAGCAAGCATCCCGTCCCTGAGACACTCCGTTGCATATCCCGCCTGCTGAAGATAATCACGGTGCAACTCTGCCAGCCGCTGTTCGTCCTCTACTATCAATATCTTCTGTTTCATCTGCTCGTTTCTCAGGAACCTCTATAAAGAGGCAGTTGAATTTTTACCATGACTCCACCAAGCGGAGAACTGTCAGCCTCAATTCTACCCTGATGGGCATCAACAATATTTTTACAAATAGCCAGCCCGAGCCCTGCTCCACCGGTAGCGCGATTTCGGGACCCTTCACCCCGGTACAGGCGATCAAAGAGTTTGGGTAATTGTCCCGGAGACACCCCCGGCGATGAATCCTGAATGCAAATACAAACCATACCTTTATCGACCTCAACCTTAACCACAATTTTTCCCGGTGAATCAGTATAGCGGAGGCTGTTTTCGAGCAGATTGGTAAATAACTGGTGGAGACGATCGGGATCCCCGAGCAGAGAACACGAATCGTCCATATCCAGATCTGTTATCAGTTCAAGTCCCTTTTGGCCCACCCGCTGTTCAAACAGTTCAATTGTCCCTGCTAAAATTCCGGCTGGATCGACCTCCACCCTCTTATAATTCAATGCCCCGATATCAGACATAGAGAGCTCATAGAGATCATTGACCATTCGTTCAAGATGGATAATTTCGCCATGCAGGGCAGCCATTGTCTCCGGATCAGGCTGCCGTATTCCATCCTGAACAGCTTCGATCTCACCGCGTAAGACAGCAAGAGGTGTGCGCAGTTCATGCGAGATATCGGCGACCCAAAGTCGCCGGTTCTTTTCGTTTTTCTCGAGGGTCATTGCCAGGATATTGAAATCATCAGACAAACGGCCCAGTTCATCCCCGGTAGTAACAGATATCCGTGTTTTTAATTGGCCGGCAATCAGTTGTCGTGTGCCTTCTGTCAGCGAATTGATCGGGCGCAGCAGATGGATGGTCACAGGAAAAGTAAGCAGCAGAGACAGACCCACCATCACGATGGTTATCAGCACAAACGACTCGGTTTGCTGTTCGACAAAAAGGAGGTCGCCAGAATGGGACAGTTCTTTGAACGGAATCAATCCCAGATATCCGATGAGGTTCCCTGCGACAGTAATAGGCCGCATGGTAAGGTTATTGCGCCTGGTATCATCAGGTGGACCACCAATTACCCACTTCCTGTCAGCATCAAAAAGAACGATTCTCGGGCCCAAATCTCTAGGGGCTCTAGGTGGCAGCATTCCCGGGGGTGGCAGAGGCAGATCAGCCGGAAAACCATTTCGCACCTCATGGCCGCTTCGTTCATCTACCTCGGAGATCGGAGAAGTGTCTCGATGTATTTTCTGCCAAAGAGGATGATTTTGGGCAATAAATTGCCAGCTGCCATTTTTGCTATAATAACCGATTAACTGCATTCCCAGCCTGTCTAATTGTTCCAGCTCCTGACTCTTGACATAATTTAAAAAACCACGATCAAAATTCCATTGCAGAAAGAAAAAAAGGCCTACCGCGACGATGACGCTTGTCAGCAGAAGCGTAGCAAAGAGTTTGTGTCTGATTCTGATTTTCACAGAAGTCCTTTCGTTAAGTTGATCCCTTCCGCACAATAAAGCGCAGAGGAGTATGGTGCACCACGAAAGCAGGATAGAGAACAAATGTGGAAGAAATATGAACCGGCAGTTAAAAAAATACCATGGCTTCCATAATTCTTCCACATTTTGCATCTACTCTTGCAAAAGGCAGCAGCACGCCAGGTGACAAGCGGCACAAAAAGAAGGCGATCAACAATTTCCATGAAAAAATGAGCACGAATGAGCGGAGCAAATGTTTTTATTATTGGCGGAGAAAAAAAGTTGTACCTAGATTTACAGCAGCTCTTGAGCATGGATGAGATGACGGTTTTCAGGAAAGAAAATTTTCAGGAAGCAACGGATTTTTTTGAGCTGTATCAGCCTCATATGGTGGTGCTCGATTGTCCCGCTGAAGGGGTCGACGGCCTCACACATTGTCAGGCAATACGCACCATGTATCCAGAATTATTAATGCTGGTCTCGGAACGAAAAGATAATAACTTTCATAAACTCGCTCTTGATCTCGGCGCGGACTCCTCGATGGTCAGTGGAGATGGCGCGCCATTGGTTGCCGCAAATATCAAGGCCTTGCTCCGACGTTTTGTCCTTTTACAACCAGACCTGCAATTGCAATTTGGCAGGGTGACCGTTGACGCCCAAAGACGTGATGTCTTCATAGACGGGCAAGCGCTCGCGCTTTCTACTGTAGAGTTCCAGTTGTTCTGGTCACTTGCCCAAAAAGCCGGATGTGTGGTTTCCCGCGAAGTCATTCACCAGGATATTTATAAAACAGCGTACAATGGATATGACCGCAGCATTGATCTGTACATTTCACGCATCCGGCAGAAAATCAGTAATCTTTCAATAGCGGCCAACTGTCTCAAGACGGTCAGAGGTGTCGGCTATCAGTTTATTGATGATGCAGGTGACCAGAAACTACAGATAAGAAATTGATACAAACTGTTACAATCACGAATTATTAGAGCTATAAAAGTTCTCGCTGCGGCAGTCGATATATACCACGGGATAGCCGTCTTTTTTCTAGGGCCGAGAAATACTTCACCCAGGTAAAAGGGAAACAAACCCGGATTCTTTACAATTTCCCCTTGAGGGGAAGACATACCTTACCGATTATTTGCTCGCAAACAATACGCAAAAAATAGGTAAGGTAACAAAATGAAAGGAGATGAATAATGATCAGTAGTATAAGCAGCTCGAGCAGCACTATGTCGATGATGCGCAACAGTGCAATGCAACGCTCCCCACAAGGAAAAGATGCATTTCAGCTGTCTGACACAGATGGAAATGGCCTGGTATCCAAAAGTGAACTTGCAACTCTTGCTTCAGGGATTTCAAAAGTTACCGGCAGCTCGATCAATGTCGATGATGCCCTGAGCAGTAATGACGCCGACCAGGATGGCAGTCTCAGTGGAGAAGAATTATTGCAGATGTTAACCGGTATGGGTTTTTCTCCTCCTGAGATGACTGCCGGCGAGGGGGAAGAATCCTCTTCAATGCCTCCACCACCACCGCCACCGCCAAAGGATCAGGCAATCTCTGCCTATTCAAAAAACTCAGGGGAAGATGACACCCTGGCCCAATTACTCGATTTATTGCAGAACCTGGAAAATACCGGGACAAGCACATACAGCTCTGTTGACGTAACATCCTGAATCGATGCGGCTGGGTTCTAATGTGCAGAGGGCACTCTGGATAAGACAGTTTTAGTCTTTAGATGGCTTACCCCACACTCTCCATCTTGTTTTTGAGCTTTTCCTGTTGCTTGTCCCAAACGGGGGTACGGAGCAGAGTCTTCCTGGCTCCTCTTTGCCCCCACCTTTTTCTGTTTGCTCATTGTTTGCTCATTGCTTCCCTATTTCTTCCTCTATTCAGGGTTACAAACTCCTGACAAGAGTCAGTCATATGATATCCGACTGATAAACTACGCAAAAGAGACAGGGAGGAAATAAATGATCAGCCACGTAGTTAATATAGTACTGACAATAATAGCAGGTCTGGCCATGTTGTTCCTTGCACTGGCAACCGTCTATGCCGATGGCAATTACGACGCCAATAATAGTCAGGAGAAACGAGGGTATCGGGGAGGCAGGAACATTGTTTCGTCGGGCTTGGTGGATAGCGGCCAGGCCAAATGCTACGACATACAAGGAGAAATCGATTGTCCTTCTGCAGGAGAAGCATTTAACGGGCAAGATGCCCAGTACAAAGGAACAGAGTTTAATTTTACCGAAAACGGGAATGGTACGGTGACGGATAACAACACCGGCCTGAGTTGGCAGCAAATTCCGTCGGACCAGCCTTATAGTTGGGCCGATGCTCAAGATTATTGCAAATCTTTAGAACTGGCAGGAAGTGATCAGTGGCGTACACCTAACCTGAAAGAACTTTTTTCAATCAGCAATTTCACCACCGGATGGCCTTACATCAACACTGCGTATTTTCAGTTAGTTTCCACACCTGACCTCAAACAGCAACAATACTGGTCGAGCAATTATTACCAAGTCGGCACGACACACGGCGGCCTGCCTTCCGCCTTCGGGGTAAACCATGGCACCGGACATATCAAGGCCTACCCGGACGGCAGAGACGGCGCCTCGATAGCAGCAAAATATGTACGTTGCGTTCAAGGTAAAGAATATGGTCTCAATACATTTCATGATAATCAAGACGGTACCGTAACCGATAAAGCGACAGGCCTGATGTGGATGCAGGAAGACAGTCTTGTCGATCTCAATTGGCAGGAAGCCCTGGCCTATGCAGGTTTAAAGAACACAGAAAAATATTTAGGCTATGGAGACTGGCGTGTTCCAAATGTTAAAGAGCTACAGAGTATCGTTGATTACACAGGTGTTTATCCTGCAATTGATGCACGTTTTTTTATTATAACTGATCAAGATGCATATTTCTGGACGAGTACTTCCGCCTATGTTAGCCCACAGAATCCTGGCTATTATTATGCCTGGTATGTAGCCTTCGGATATGCCGTTGATGCTTCCGGTGAAGATATGCACGGAGCGGGTGCCGTTCGTTTTGACACCAAGGTCATGGGTGGTCCGGCGGGTGAGGAATCAGAACGTATTTATAATTACGTTCGCCTGGTTCGCGACACTGACAGACCTACTAAATAAGCCGCAAATCCACGTCAACCAAAACGCCAGGTTTCCCGGTACCCCCTCTCCTCCCCCACGCAATGGTACCGGGAGGTTTGGTATTTTGAGACCACAGAATCACGTACGATATTGCAGCCTTATGCCGCCCCTTATGGCTGCGTAGTATTGCAATCGTTACTACGTAACTTTCATATTTCTTCCATATTCCGTCCTCAATTCAATACTAATTATACCCTGAACCATGTACCGCAGACCGATAACTGAGTCTGGCTGCTGTATATTACTATTATTAAACGGTCACTTGACCACAATGGAGAAAACACATGAAGAGACATCGCCCACTGAAAGCTGCTTTACTTATGGCAATACTGGTCCTGCTCCCGATCGCCGGTTGTGCCACAGGCAACGATTCCAACAATAACCGACGTCAGGGCCCGCCACCCGAGGCAATTTCCGCGTGTGCAGGCAAGCAGGTAGGAGACAGTGTTGAATTCACCGGACGCCGCGGGGAAACACTCAAGGCAACTTGCAAGGAAATGAACGGTCAACTGGCTGCTGTTCCTGCAGGAGGGCCGCCTGAAGGTAATCGCAACTAGCCGAGGCACCTGACAGCGTAGCGTTGCCCTATCATAGATCTCCCGTCGTTGACGGGAGAATATAGACTAAAAGTATAGGAAAATAACAAATATATGGATATCAAGGTCGTAACTCAACAGATACAGACAAAGCCCAAGTCGCTTCAACAGCAATCGACCTATGCCGATGACATGGTATGTGGACCACAGGAAAACATCACCATGCAACAACGGCATGCTCAAAATCCAAGACTGGAATCAATGCAACCTGCAAACTACAAAATTCTCGTTGTTGATGACAGCGATGAAAACAGGGAGCTTCTGGAAATTTTTCTGGGTGCATACGGTTACGACGTTGTCTCTGCAAGCAATGGACAAGAAGCCTGGTATCTGTTTCAACAAGAAAACTTCGATCTGGTTTTGACCGACATCTGTATGCCGGGGTTGAATGGCAATGACCTGGCCAACCAGATAAAAAGCCGGAAGAAGGCATTACCGGTCATTGCAATGACAGGATCATCCTGGCTGGCAGAAAGCTGTTTCGACGAAATCATTAACAAGCCTGTTTGGCTGCATGCCCTTCTAGACTCGATCAAATTTCAGTTAACCAACCCCGGCAAACGGGAAGAAATCCGGGAATGACATTTAGAATTTTTTTAGAATATTTATAAACACTTATAATTGAGAAGCGGTATGACGATACAACTCATAAGCGGCTGCATCGGTTGCGGGACATGCGTCACAAGCTGTCCTACCGATGTCTTGCGCCTGGATCCCAAGACCAAAAAGGCGATAATCAAATACCCGGCAGATTGCCAGATATGTCATTTATGTCGAATGTATTGTCCGGTTGATGCCATCACCATAACCCCGGAGAAATCCATCCCAGTAATTGTGTCCTGGGGGTAATGATGAAAAATCAAACGAACAAACGAGGTCTCTTGCCGGCGATCGTGCTTTTTATAGGGCTACCGATCTTCTTCTATGTAACGGGTGATTTTCCGAGGCGCACCGTATTAAAGGAATCCATTTCGCTCCTCACCATCATTGGCTTGGGCATGATGCTGGCCCAGTTTTTTCTGACTCGCAGCGGCAATTCCCTGCTGCTTGGGTATAACATGGCCAAGGTCATCAAAATTCACAAGATTATTGGCTATGTATGCTTATGTCTCTTTCTCGTCCACCCTTTTTTGATTGTCCTTACCCGATATTTTGAAGCAGGCATCGAGCCCGCAGATTGTCTTCTTACAATTCTGCGGACATACAGTAATCATGGAGTCTTGAGCGGTATTTTGGCCTGGTGCCTGATGTTCCTTCTGCTCATTACAGCGTTTTTCCGCAAAAAAATCCCCCTTGGATACAAAACGTGGGTGGCTGTCCACAAGTGGCTGTCCATTGCTTGCATTATTTTTGCCTGCTGGCATGGCATAGACCTTGGGCGTCATACCAATGGGGTTTTGTCCGCTTATGTCGTTTTTTTAGCTCTTTCCGGCATACTTCTGCTGTTAAAAGATTCTCTATCACCAATAGTTTTGAAATCAAAAATAGCCAAATGACATCTTTATCCAAAAGCGAAACTCTTCTTTCTCGTCGCCATTTTATGGCCTTAGCCGGCGGTATAGCCGGCATGGCTACGCTCTCTGCCCTGGGAGTTCCAACAGGATGGGCATCAAATCCATCAAAAGTTGCTGTCGATACGGTAAACCGCGAGGAATTGACTACCGACGTTTTAGTTATTGGCGGAGGAATGGCCGGATTATTTGCCGCCGTCAAGGCGCACGATGCAGGTTCTAAAGTGATGCTCGTCTCTAAAGGGCGACTGGGCTCCTCGGGCCAGACTCCATTTGCCAAGGGCATTTTCACCTACGATGCAGCAACTGCCGATATCAGTCTCGATGCGTTTGTCGCAAAGGTTTCCCGTTCAGCTATGGGCACCAATAATCCCGTCTATACCCGACAAATGGCCGAACATTCGCTGGCCCGTGTCAATGAGTTGCGACAGTGGGGATTTTTTGACTCGCCGCTTTATAACAAATGTTTCAGCAAACCAATTAAAGAACGAAATATTCCGGTGCTGGAGCGTATCGTTATCACCCACCTGATGCAAGAGAATGGAAGCATCGCCGGGGCAGCCGGCTTCAGTATGGATTCCGAAAAAATCCAGATATTCAGGGCAAAAAGCACCATCCTCTGTACCGGTGCCGGAGGGTTTAAGCCGAACGGTTTTCCGATCTGCGATCTCACCCACGACGGCACGATCATGGCCTATAATATTGGCGCGAAGGTGACCGGCAAGGAATGGAATGACGGGCATCCCGGTCAGGCGACAAATGCAGCAGCCTGCTTCGATGGCTGGCATGGGATGTTTGAGAGAAAACCTGATACAATAGGTGTTGAAGTGCATCACGATTTAGGAGTGGATTTGAATTATATCGCCTACGTCAATGGAGGACCAGTTGCAATGGGGCCTCCGGGGAGTGGGCAAACTACGATTAAAGGGGGACCGCTCACGCCTGCCGAATTTGCCCGAACACCTGGTGGCCCACCGCCTGGTGGCGGCAAACCTCCGGGCAAGGGAGGACCTCCTCCAGAAGAGGGAGGAGCGCCTCCGGGAATGGCCGGGATATCCGTCGGCGGCTCCTCTGCCGGGATGTCGATTCATAAATCGGAAGGACTGGTGCCGATTAACGATCAATGTGCATCAAACATTGCTGGACTTTACGCCGCAGGGGATGCCCTGGGGTCCTATATGGCAGGTGCTATTTACACCCAGATCGGTTCATCGCTGGCCGGCTCGGCGGTACAAGGTGCAGTAGCCGGTACCGCAGCCGCCGATTACTGTAAGACGGCTGCATTACAAGACGTTTCGAAAACGAAAATAGACGAAGTGCACCAAGAGATACTTGCTCCTCTTGAAAGAAAAGCGGGCTATGGCCCTGCCTGGGTAACGCAAACCCTGCAAGGTATCATGATCCCTAATTTTGTTCTGTACATCAAAAAGGAGAAGTTATTACAGGCAGCGCTGGCATACGTGGAAGAGCTGAGAGATCATCATATGGTGATGCTGAGAGCTGCGGATTTTCATGAACTCAGACTGGCCCACGAGACCGCCAACATGATCATCAGCGCGGAAATGAAACTCAAGGCCTCGATCATGCGTAAAGAGAGTCGTTGCAGCCATTATCGACTTGATTATCCGGAGATGGATACGACAAACTGGCAGGCATGGATAAATATCTACAAAGGTGCAGACGGCTCCATGCAATTT
>JBBRDD010000021.1:0-37124 GCA_038204235.1 Desulfobulbales bacterium | reverse complement strand
TAATACAGATCGTATCGATCATCTATATCAGGATCCGCATGTTGGCGATCGAAAATTTATTCTCCATCATGGTGATCTGACCGATTCCTCAAGTTTGATACATATCATCGGTAAGGTGATGCCGGACGAGATCTATAATCTCGCCGCCCAGTCACATGTTGCTGTCTCTTTTGAAGAACCGGAATACACCGCCAATTCGGATGCTCTGGGAACCCTCAGGGTTCTAGAGGCGATTCGTATCCTCGGGCTGACCGAAAAGACCAGGTTTTATCAGGCCTCAACCTCTGAGTTGTTCGGTAAGGTACAGGAGATCCCGCAAACTGAAACAACTCCATTTTACCCGCGCTCGCCCTATGCCGTGGCCAAGATGTATGCTTACTGGATCGTTGTCAACTATCGGGAAGCGTATAACATGTATGCCTGCAACGGGATCCTTTTCAACCACGAATCGCCGCTCAGAGGGGAGACCTTTGTTACCCGCAAGATAACCCGGGCCTTAGCCCGAATTTATCTGGGTTTGCAGGATTGTCTCCATCTCGGAAATCTTGATGCAAAACGTGACTGGGGTCATGCTCGGGACTATGTGCAGATGCAGTGGCTCATGCTGCAGCAGTCAAAACCGGAAGATTATGTTATTGCGACAGGAGAACAGCATTCTGTAAGGGATTTTGTCAATGCTGCAGCAAAAGAAATTGGCATAGGCTTACGCTGGGAGGGCAAAGGTGTTGAAGAGATCGGCATTATCAATCAGGTTGCCACGGAAACTGATATGCAGGCAATGAAGGTTGGCGATATCATCGTCCGGGTTGACCCGAGATATTTCCGGCCAACCGAGGTTGAAACGCTGCTTGGCGATCCGACCAAGGCCAGGGAAAAACTCGGCTGGGTTCCCAAAACAACCTTCTCTTCGCTCGTCACTGAGATGATGCGTTCTGATCTCATGGAAGCAAGAAGAGATGAACTCTGCAAGAGTGAAGGATTTACTGTCCTCAACCATCATGAATAATTTCTAGAAAACATGAATTCTCACGAGAAAATCTTTGTTGCCGGCCATCGGGGCATGGTTGGTTCGGCCATTGTTCGGCAGTTGCATGGGGTTGGCTGCCAAAACATTGTCACCAGGTCGCATGCTGAACTCGATCTGACCGATCAAGCAGCGGTACGTCAATTTTTTCAGACTGAGAAGGTTGACAGGGTGGTGCTGGCCGCTGCTAAAGTGGGTGGGATCCACGCCAATAACGTGTATCGTGCCGAGTTTATCTATGTCAATCTGATGATTCAGGCCAATGTGATTCATCAGGCTTTTCAAGCCGGGGTGCAGAATCTGCTATTTCTCGGCAGTTCCTGTATCTATCCGCAACTGGCACCACAACCGATGCCGGAGAGTTGTCTGTTAACCGGGCCTTTGGAACCGACCAACGAGCCCTATGCTATTGCCAAAATTGCCGGTATTAAGATGTGTGAATCCTACAACCGACAGTACGGCACCAGCTATCGCTCGGTCATGCCGACCAATCTCTTTGGGCCGGAGGATAATTATCATCTGGAAAACAGCCATGTTATACCGGCTATGCTGCGCAAGTATCATTTGGCTAAATTGGCCATGGATGGGAATGTTGCCGCTATCATTGCCGATGAAAAACAGTACGGTCCCATTCCTCAGGATATCAGCCAGGCACTCGGTTATAGTTCCGACACAAAGTGTCTGGACAAAGATAATCAACCAAAAGTCGTGCTCTGGGGAACAGGCTCTCCGCGCCGGGAATTTATGCATGTCGATGATATGGCTGCAGCCTGCATCCACGTGATGAATTTGGAACAGGCGCATTTCATTGGTGAAAATCCGTCTTTTCTCAATGTTGGTACCGGTGAGGATATTACTATTCGGCAGACAGCAGAACTCATTGCCGAGCTAGTCGGTTTCCCCGGCGAGACCGAGTATAATGCCGCGCAGCCGGATGGTACTCCCCGTAAGTTACTCGATACCACAAGGATCAACACGCTTGGTTGGCAACCCCGCTTCACTTTGCCTAAAGGACTGGAAGATGCCTATGCATCCTACCGACGGGCAATATCCTTTTGCTGATACCTGCTGTTTGTGGTGCCAAAGAAAAGCAAACGATTGATATATTTTATTCCTCGATGTTTCTCCGGAATCTTCGGAGCATATCGTTGCGGATGATCTGGTGATCCAGCTTGAAAATATCCTTAGGGAATAGAAGTTCCATTACTCCCGAATCAAAAATCCGCTTCACCTCATATTCGTCGTGTGCAACATCTCTTTTATACATATAGTTAATCCATGAGCGGTTGGTGTGGATGATAAATTCCACACGCATACCGCCAAGCCGGGCAAAAAATTTCATCATCTCTGTTTTTGGACTGGATCCGGTTGCCGTGACTCTGTAGGCAGAGGAACCGCTCAAGGTGTCGGAGATATCTTCTAATACCAAGAAACTATCGGCTTTTGAGGCTGATCGTGTCAGGTGATTCTGAAAGGTTTTGATGTCGGCCACGGAATCGAGGACGGCCATCAGACCGAGTTCGTCATCGACGGCTACAGCCGGGTTTTTTTCGTTTTTACGTAACAACTTGAGTACTTTCGCTTCTGGTGGTTTCTTGCGGATCGAAACATAGATGGGGATGTCCCGATTTCCGGCGGTAAACCGACGACGTTTCAGCAAGGTGAGTTTTGATCCTTTCGCTGGTTGGATCTGCTGACCCTGTTCGCTGCTGAGGACCTTGACACTGGTACAGCAAAATGTATCCTCGGAGTGCTGCGAGTAAAGATAGACAATATCATGCTCGCCTATCTTTAAATTTTTGCTCCACACATAATCGTTGAGAAAATGTAAAAAAGTGGAAAATTTTTCTTCAATTCCTGTTTCCCTTTCCCGCTGATCGATGCTGCCGGCCAGATTCATCAGCACCAGTTTACGCCGCGCCTCAAAACGGGCTTTTTTGTGATATCGATCATTGAACATGATAAGTAGCAGGGTGACCGGGTCGTTGGCCACCTCAATTTCGTTGGTAGTGTCGACAAAGGAGGCATAGGGTTTGAGTATCTTTGCCTTGAGCGAGTTTACCACTGCATCGGCGGTGCGGGCGTAATCACTTACTCTGGCTTCGATTTCCCTTGGAGAACCGTTCAGGCCAAACATATTGCCGAGCAGTAAGCAGGCGCGTTTGCTGCGGTGCACCTGTTTTTCCGGTTGTTTGAGAAGGTCATTGAGCTGAGAGAAATTGGTGATCTCCAAAAATTCGAAGATCTGACTGCGCAGAGCTCGATATTTAGTGCTGTTGATCCGCTCCCGACAGAGATTTTTAACCCACTGTCTGGTATGGGGGGAAAACGGTTTGTCCACGTAGACACTGTCCTCGACCGCCAGCGGTCCATGCTGCTGCAGTGAGGTAAAGACACTGTCTTCAGTTATAACTGACATTTAATCTTCCTGTTTAAACCTTGATGGCATTGTCCCAACATATGGAGTTTTTCAATGCGGCACCGTATACTTACGTTTTTTAAGACTTTATAACCTTGAAACTGTCGATTTTCTTCTTACAATCTGTCGGGCATTCTACCGGCTATTACAAATATAAGCAGGTGAAAAATTGTTTGAAGCAATGAATAACCAGACAAAAAGATGAAGAGAAATCATACTTGAGTTATAATCGGTTTTTTGTTACGGGAAGACAAGACATTTGTCCGCACTGCCGGGCAGCTGCGTTTTTATTTTTTTCAACTCTATAAGTGGACATAAGTATGTATAGAAATTTCAGTATTGTACCAAATATAATGTTTGGCAGAGGTTCATTTAATCAGCTGGGCGATATTATCGCGCCGCACCGATTGCATCCTGATTCGTATTTTGTGTTTGTTCTCGACGATGTTTTTAAGGGCAAGCCGCTGGAAGGCAGGTTGCCTGTGCAGGGTGATGATTTGAAGCTGCTTGTGAATGTCGACGATGAACCGAAAACGAGTTATATCGACGCTCTAGTTCAGCAGATTCGCGACTACAAAGATGGCACGCCAGACGGTATTGTCGGTATCGGCGGCGGGGCGACTATGGATATTGCCAAGGCTATTTCGCTCATGCTGAATAATCCAGGATCATCTGCCGATTACCAGGGCTGGGATTTGATAAAAAATCCATCTGTCTACCATGTTGCTGTTCCCACTTTGGCCGGAACCGGGGCGGAGATTTCCCGGACCGCCATACTGACCGGGCCGGTGAAAAAACTCGGTATTAATTCCGATTATACGGTTTACCACCAGATTGTTCTCGATCCCGAACTGCTGGCCGGAGTGCCTAAAGACCAGTGGTTCTATACCGGGATGGATTGTTATATTCACGACGTTGAATCTTTGCACGGCACTTTCATCAATGAGTTCAGCAGGGCTTATGGCGAGAAGTCAATTGATCTGTGCCGCCAGGTGTTTCTTGAAGATCATCATGATAAAGACGATAAACTGATGATGGCTTCCTATTTTGGCGGAATGAGCATCGCCTATTCCCAGGTTGGTGCCTGTCATGCTCTTTCATATGGGCTCTCGTATGTCCTTGGTATCCATCACGGTATCGGCTGCTGTATAGCCTTTGATTACCTTGATGAGATCTATCCTGAAGGTGTGCAGGAATTCAGGCAGATGATGGAAAAACATCAAATAACGCTGCCGAGAAACCTCACTGCCAATATGGACAAGGAGGCTCTCGAGCTGATGGTAACAACCGCCCTTAACCTGGTGCCCTTGTGGGAAAATTGTCTGGGGCCGGATTGGCAAAAGAAAATGACTCGTGAACGGTGTCTTGCGCTCTACAAGCGGATGTGATTTTGGCTGATTCATTAACTCCTTGCTGGCGAGGAGCCAAACGGGCCCTGCCGATTGTTCTCGGGTATGTGCCTATTGGTTTTGCCTACGGGGTCCTGGCCGGGAAGAGTGGTTTGTCCGAGGCCAATGCCCTGTTGATGTCGCTCATTGTTTTTGCCGGCTCGGCTCAATTTATCGCCGTAGGTCTGTTTGCGTCCGGAACCGGGCCTGCGGCGGTGATCCTCACCACCTTTGTGGTCAACCTGCGCCATATGTTGATGGCAGCGTCGCTTGCTCCCTACCTTTCCGGCTGGAAAAAGCGCTATCTGGCTTTTTTTTCCTTTGAACTGACCGATGAAACGTTTGCCCTTCACTCATCCGCCGCTGGCAAATTAAATGAGTGCAGGCTGGAGGCCTTGTGGCTTAATATGACCGCCCAGTTTTCCTGGGTGGCCGGGACCGCGCTCGGCCTTATTGCTTCCGGACTGATTGGCGACATCAAACCGCTCGGCCTGGATTACGCTTTGGCGGCGATGTTTATAGGACTTCTCGTTGGCCAGTGTCAATCGCCAGTACGGGTTATTACTGCTATTTTATCCGGTGTTATTGCCACTCTGCTGTATCTGGCCGGCTGGCATCAGTTTCATATTATTGTTGCAACGATAGCTGGGGCTACTTTGGGGCTGGGGGTTGAGCTGTGGATCAGACGCTGATCTTCTGGACTGTTGTGGGGATGGCTATTGTTACCTATCTGCCACGCCTGCTGCCGACACTCTTTTTAAGCGGAAGGAATTTACAACCCATTATCTCGTCCTGGTTGCGGCTGGTTCCTCCTGCAGTTCTGGCGGCAATGCTTGTCCCTTCACTTTTTGTCCGGGAAGATAGCGTTACCCTTGGTTTTGATAATCTTTTTTTCTGGGCCGCCCTCATCGCTTTTCCTGTGGCGTGGAAATGGAACAGTCTTTTTGCGACAGTAATAGTCGGGATGGGACTGGTCGCGCTTGGCCGCTACTTCGGGCTGGGCATGTAATTTCTCATGAACGAGATTTTTAGTAAATCGGAAAAACTGCGTATTGTCCAGCCATTGCTGGACTGGTTTCGCAAGACCAGACGGGATCTTCCCTGGCGTCGAACCTATGATCCTTATCACGTCTGGATATCAGAAATCATGCTCCAACAGACCCAGATGGATCGTGGCGTGGCCTATTTTTTGCGCTGGATTGAACGGTTTGTCGATGTTCGGGCCGTGGCGGCAGCAGAAGAACAGGAGATCCTTAAATACTGGGAAGGGCTAGGGTATTATGCCAGAGCAAGAAATCTGCACAAAGCCGCCAAGGTCATTGTCCTTGATTATGGCGGGAAGGTTCCCTGCGAGTATGAACAACTGCTGCGCTTACCGGGGATTGGACCCTACACCGCAGCTGCCATTGCCAGTGTGGCCGGAAATTATGATGTGCCGGTGATTGACGCCAACGTTACCCGGGTCTATGCACGGTTGTTTGATATTGGTGAGCCGGTCAAGGAGAGATCGGTGCAGAAGCGCCTTGCTGAGATTGCGAAAAATCTCCTGCCACATGGGCAGGCAAGGGCTTATAACCAGGCATTGATGGATTTAGGTGGTCTGGTCTGCATGCCGAAAAACCCAAGCTGTTCCCAATGCCCGATTGCCACCGCATGTGTTGCCCTTGCTCAAGGAACGGTTGCAGAGCGACCGGTTATCGGACCTGGAAAAAGTAGTGTCACTATCCATAAGGTAGCCGGGATCATACGATTTAAAGAGAAAGTTTATATTCAGCAGCGTCAAGCAGATGATGTCTGGGGTGGACTTTGGGAATTTCCCGGCGGGCAGGTGGAAAAAGGTACGGCTGATGACAGGATTGCGGCCACCATTTTACAGGATACCGGCCTGATTGTGGCTCCGGTTCAGTATATCACCGAGGTGATGCATCAATATACCCATCATAAAATAATTCTCGACTGTTTCTTGTGCAGGCTGACGGGCGAAATAAGTCAGCCTGTGCTCCATTCGGCCTGCGATTATCGGTGGATTCACCCAGTTGAACTTGACCGGTTCGCCTTTCCGGCAGGCCCGCGAAAACTTCTTGAGTTCCTGACCACCAAGCAGCCTGAACTGCTTAGTGGACCCTTTTAGGGCGTATGTATTTCTCGATTACCAGGCCCGGGTGTTAATCTGGTTGATAGATAAGCTCTACGGGACAGTGGTCCGAGCCTAAAATTTCTTGGAGAATGGCGGCACATTTGACCCTGGTTTTGGCCTCTTCATTGACGCAAAAATAATCAATACGCCACCCGATGTTTTTGGCCCGGGCACTGAAGCGATAGCTCCACCAGGTGTATTGCTCTGGTTCCTGGTTGAATATTCGAAAAGTATCGACATAGCCTGCTGCGACAAAGCTGTCCATCCAGGCTCTTTCTTCCGGGGTGAAACCGGCATTCTTAACATTGTTTTTAGGATTTTTCAGATCGATTTCTTTGTGGGCAACATTGAAGTCTCCGCAGAGAATTACCGTCTTTTTCTTCTCCAGTTCCTTGGCAAACTCCATCATTTTTTCATTGAAACGGAGCTTGTAATCCAGGCGGACGAGTTTCTCACCGCTATTGGGGAAATAGATATTGATCAAATAATAGGTCGCAAATTCCAGAGTCAATACTCTGCCTTCGCAATCAAATTCGGGATCGCCAATGCCATAATGTACCGTCACCGGCTTTATTCTAGTGTAAAAAGCAACGCCGGAATAGCCTTTTCGTTCAGCGCTGTGCCAATAGGAGGTATAACCGGGGATATTTTTCAGCTCTTCGGAAAGCTGATCCGGCTGTGCTTTGGTTTCCTGCAGGCAGACGACATCTGCATCAAAATCCGGCAGCATATTGATAAAACCTTTTTTTTCAACGGCACGGATACCGTTGACATTCCAGGAAACGAATTTCAGCGCGCTGTTGTTATCCATTTGAGCTCCGGGTCTTTTGCGGGGACGAACCCCTTTCTGGGGACATTTTTTCTCTAAAGGGCAGATATCACAGTGGGGACTGACTGGACGGCAGATCGATTGACCGAAGGCTACCAAAATCGAATTTACTCCAATCCAGTGCCTGGCCGGCAGTTTGGCCCGCAGAGCCATTTCGGTTTTCAGCGGCGTGTCTGTTTCGACATACCGCCATATATTCATTATTCGGTGCACGTGGGTGTCAACACAGATAGCAGGTTTCTGAAAGGCTACACTGACCACAAGATTGGCGGTTTTTCTGCCGACACCTGGCAAAGTGATGAGTTCCTCAATTGTTTCCGGCACCCTGCCGCCGAACCGGTTGAGGCTTTCCGGCAACCTGGTCAGATGTTTCGCTTTGGTATTGTAGAAGCCGACCGGATAAATAAGAGCAGCGATTTTTTCTTCTGACAATGCAGCCAGCGAAGCAGCGTCGGGTGCGTGTCGAAAGAGTCGCGCCGAAGATTGGGCGGTGGTTTCATCTTTTGTCCTGGCTGACAGGATAGTGGCAACCAGAACTTTAAAGGGATCTTTGGTCTGCACCGCTATGAGATCGACTACCGGCACCTGTTTGTCGGCTATAGCCGATGCCACGGTTTTTAGAAAAAAGTCAATATCGATGGTCATGCCGCGAGTTCCAACAGGTCCTGCTCGAAACAGAGGGTGGCAAAATAGTCCTCCACCTGTTCTGCTCTGCGGATAAGTTCAACTTTCCCCTCGGAAGTGAGCAGCAGTTCCTTGGGACGAAGGTTGCCGTTATAGTTGAAACCCATGGCGCTCCCGTGGGCACCGGTGTCGTGAATCACGAGGATGTCGCCATCATCTATTTTCGGGAGTTCACGCTGAATGGCAAACTTATCATTATTTTCACAGAGAGAGCCGACCACATCGACGATTTCTCTGGCTGTGTTTTCATCCTTGCCGAGTATATCTATATGGTGATAGGCGCCATACATCGCGGGCCGCATAAGGCAGCTCATCGAGGCATCAACCCCCACGTAGGTGCGGTAGATATCTTTTCGATTGATCGCTTTCGTCACCAGGGCACCGTGCGGCCCGGTGATGAAACGGCCGCTCTCCATGTACAAAGCAGGTTCGTATCCATGCTGCTGGTGGAAATTTTTAAAGAGTGCCGTGATATCCCGTCCCATGGCATCCAGGTCCAGGCCGGCAACACCGGGTTTGTACGGGATGCCAAGACCGCCGCCGATATTGATGAACTCAAAGGTGATCTCGAGTTGGGCAGAAATCTTGGCAATAAGTTCCAGGAGCATCACACTGGTTTGGACCATATATTCATAGTTCAATTCATTTGAGGCGAGCATGGTATGAATGCCGAATCGCCTGACGCCAAGAGATTTTGCCTGATGATAGGCCTCGATAATCTGATCGTCGCTCACCCCGTATTTGGCTTCAACCGGCGTGCCGATGATGTCGTTGCCGGTTCTTTTGGCGCCGGGATTATAACGAAAACAGATCAGTTCCGGGATACTTGGAACTTTGGCAAGCAGGCTGAGGTCATCGAGGTTGAGAACTGAACCGCCGTCTGCTGCCGCCTCGATAAAATCGGCCTCGCTGGTATTGTTGGAGGTGAACATGATCTCCTCTCCTCGTCCTCCGGCCCCACGGCTGAGGCGAAGTTCGGCGATAGAACTGCAGTCAAAGCCGAAACCGATATCTTTCATGATAGAAAGAATTCTTGGATTAGGCAGGGCTTTTACAGCATAGTATTCGCGAAAACACTCAATTCCGGCAAAGGCTCTCTTAAGTTGCTCCCCAGTCTCTCTGATTCCAGCTTCGTCATAGATATGAAAAGGCGTCCCAAAATGACCGGAAATCTGCTCTAATACGGGAAATAGGCGATCTTTAAAGGCTTGTGACATTGGCATGAGCTTGCTTCCTTATTTATTATTATAAAGATTTCGGGATGAGTATTCGGCTGGTTTCTTTTATCGTCGATAAAACCGTTTCGGTGCTGGTAGAGAGTACCCCGTCAATTGTGGTGATTTTTTCCTGCAACAACTGGCCAAGGGATGTCGTATCGGCGCTGCGTATTTTTATAAGATAGCAGTCACTTCCGGAGACGAAGTGCACTTCCTGGATCTCAGGAATGAGCGACAGTGCTGTGCCCACTTTGTCTGACAGAGCCGCACTGGTCCTCACATGGACAAAAGCTACCTGGGCACTATTAAAGCGTTCAGGATTCAGCCGTACCTCATAACCATCGATAATCCCCTGTTTTTCCATTTTGCGAATCCGTTCCAGGACAGCTGATGGTGCCAGACCGACCTGACGGGACACTTCAATGTTGGGAATCCGGGCCTTTTCCTGCAAAATGTTTAAAATTTCAAGACTGATGGTATCCAGCATATTTTCTCCTTGTATAACTGAAAATATATTCTCAAAATCGAGCATGTCAAGAATAATATTCTGTTTAAGTCGAATATACGTGAATATGTTCTGCCGTAATGGTTTTTGGAAGGCAACAATTCTTTACGTCTTCTTATGCAAAGAATAAATCTTATAAGATTTCTTATTAAGAGAAATGAGTAGCCTGCGTCCGATCGATAACCACACAAACAGGTTTCGACGATAGTTTGTTCAGGTATTTGCTGGATAATTTGGTTCATTCGTGTAGGAAAAAGTTGTGGATGGAGTATATTGGTATACAGCATAATGATGGAAGAAAGCGGTGGATCGGCCATTTTTAATGAGGTGAGAGGATTCTATTGTCAACAATTACTATTATAGTGCCCACACTCAATGAGGCAGAGAATGTTGACCTGTTACTCGAGAGAATTTTGCGCGTCAGGCAATCATCCAATCTCGAGTTTGATATTCTCTTCGTTGATTCTGCCTCCAGTGATGCAACCTGCGATCGTGTTCTTGCCTGGCAGGGTAAAGGACCAGTCCGTCTTCTTCGGCAGGAACTCGATACCGGCCTTGCCGGGGCTGTCATTGCTGGTGCCCGATATACCGATGCGACATATATCCTGGTAATGGATGCAGACCTCAGTCACCCTCCTGAGAGTATCCCGAAGCTTCTGCAGCCGCTGCTCGATGGGACGTATGATATGGTGATTGGCAGCAGATATGTGGAAGGAGGCTCTTTGCCCGACTGGCCTTTTTTACGAAGACTCTCATCACGGATTGCCACCCTCCCGGCGCTTTTGTTCTGCAGCGTGAAGGATCCTCTGGCCGGTTTCTTCGCCGTGCAGCGCAAGCGGCTGACTGATTTATCCGATTCCGTCCCCGGCTTTAAGATTGGTTTGGCCATACTGGCGGCATATGGCAAGGATATCAGGGTAACCGAAATCCCCATCGAATTCAGAGATCGCGATTACGGGTATTCAAAGATGAATTATCGGGTTGCCCTGGCCTATCTGAAGCAGCTCATTGCACTCTGTTTTAGGTCCAAATCAGCAGGTCGAAATCGATAGGGGAAGTTGCCTTCTTATTTGTCCTGTTGTACATCCCTGCCGCCATCGGCAAGCCTTTTGGGATCCAGCAGCTGCTCTAATTGTGGCCGGGGAATATCGGTATGTTCCAGGGCTACGTCCAGAACGGTTCGACCTTCTTTTTGCGCAATCTTGCCGATTTCAGCAGCTTTCAGGTAACCTATAACAGGATTAAGTGAAGTAACCAGAATGGGGTTGAGCGACAGAGCGCGTGTAAAAAGCTGACGATTTACGGTCATGTTTTCTATAGCCTTGTGACCTAATGAACCGGCACTTCCGGTCAATAGATCAATGGAGTGAAGTATGCTGTTTGCCGCAAGTGGCAGCATGGTATTTAGTTGAAAATTTCCCCCCAATGCTGCGAGATTGATGGTGGTATCATTGCCAATGACCTGCGCTGTCGCCATGCAGACGGCCTCAGGGATTACCGGATTGACCTTGGCAGGCATGATGCTCGAACCCGGTTGCAGGGCCGGCAGTTTTATTTCTCCAAGACCGGTGAGCGGACCGGAGTTCATCCACCTGAGGTCGTTGGCAATCTTGTTGAGGGCAATTGCACAGGTTTTCAGGTGGCCGGAGAACTCGACCACGGTATCGAGACTACTCATCCCTTTATAGCGTGAAGGGGCCTGGGTGAAAGCAAGAGCCGTTATCCTGTTGATATGGGCTATTGCCCTGGCTGGGAAATCCGGATGGCAGTTGACCCCGCTGCCAACCGCAGTCCCGCCCAGCGGAAGACGGCTCAGTCTTGGTAGCGCCGATTCGATCCGTTCTTTGCATTCATCGATTTGTGCTGCCCAGCCCTCCAGCTCTGCCTGCAATCTAATGGGCAGTGCATCCATCAGATGGGTTCGGCCCGTTTTAATCACATCGCTGTTTTCTGTGCCGAAAGTACGGATGATTGCCGCGAGATCCTGAAGTGCGGGCAAAAGTGAGTTCGTTGCGGTAATAACTGCTGAAACCTGAAGAGCAGTGGGAATCACGTCGTTGCTGCTTTGGCTGAGATTTACCTGGTCGTTAGCCGACAATTCGACGCCTTTTCCGCGAACCATGCCAACAATGACCTCGTTTACGTTCATGTTGGTGCTGGTCCCAGAGCCGGTCTGGAAAATTGATATCGGGAACTGATCGATCGGTTTTACTCTCTCCAGCTCATTCACTGCATCACAGATGAGTTGAACTTCCTTTGCCGGCAGTAGGTCGAGTTCTCCGTTGGCAGCAGCAGCTGCCGATTTAATGAGGAGAACCGCTTTAATAAAACTCCAGGGGAGTGGCTGTGGCGAAATGGTAAAATTTTCTACAGCTCGCTGGGTCTGGGCGCCGTAAAGTGCAGTCACGGGTACCTTGACTTCCCCCATGCTGTCCTTTTCAGTTCTGTATGTACCTGTTTTCATGTGGTTTCCTTTGTTCGGATGCTCTGTGATGAATCGTACAATAGCAAACTAGACGTGAAATGTACTGTTGTCAAGCTGACTAAAAGACTTGCGGGCAGGGAAAAGCAGGGGGAAAAGGGCAGGGCGGGGAGAAATCTGGATAAGTCTGTTGACCGGATAATATCCGGTCAACAGAAAGGGTCGATTTACTTCTTCCAAAGTCCGTGAAGATTGCAATATGCACGGGCAGTTACAGCATCGGCTGCGCACGGGAAAAAAGCCGCAGGTTTATCGGATGGGTGAAGAAACTGACGGTATACGGCATCACCGGCAGAGAGTTCGATCCATTCAATAAAATGAGCATCAGTCATGGGATGATCCACAGAACCAATGTTGACCTGCCAGCCGCCATCACGTTTTTCCAGGGTGGGGATATGCTTTTCTACTGCTGCGTCGGTTGTGTTTTCGTTCTGCATGGTCATCTGCTGGCCGCAACACATCAGTTCTGCACCACCAGCGGTGAGAATCTCAGCGATGTTTCCGCAAATTTCACATTTGTATACTCCCAACTTTTTCGACATTCGTATTCCTCCTGTTTGAATGAATAGATTCCAGTCAGTACACTGATCCTGAATGCTTGATATTTGCTAAGCGATAGTCGAAGCAATTTCAATAGGATCAGTGATGAGACCGACAGTTGTATTAACTTCCGAGGCCTAGAATAATCACAGATTGCCGAGTCTGCAATTATTTAAACGAATATGTACTAAAAAGAATCATTTCCATTTGCAAATATATCGCAACATTCCGAAGAATCTTTTCTAAACGTAAAGAATATGCTACTTTAACGCTTTGTGTGATAAGCAATTAATCGTTAGAGCAGTATATACAACACCTCATAGCCTGGCAAGAATAACAGCCATAGCAGCAGTATTTTGACTTGGCTCTGAAACTGGCTTGGCAAAGGTGCAGCGGGTCCGGGGAAGTAACTGATTCATCAGATGTGGAAACTTTTGAGAGTCTTCTCAATGCAAAAACAAGGAGAAATTATGAAAGTAAGAAACCTTCAAAAAATGATTATTGGAATCGGCGTGTTGCTGTGTGTGACGGTTATGAATACACAGGCTGCCGAATATACTCATGAAGTAAAATCTAAAAAGATTGCCTTCGCGTGGAAAGTTGACGGCGATACACTTGCCGTCAAGCTCACCGCTGAAACAGATGGATGGGTAGGAATCGGATTCAATCCGGTCAAAGAAATGAAAGGGGCCAATTTTATTCTTGGGTATGTCAAAAATGGAGTGGCAGAGTTAGATGATGATTTCGGCACTGATGAAAACTCCCATAAGCCGGACACCAAACTTGGCGGGACCAGCGATGTAACCCTGGTTGGTGGAACGGAAACCGGCGGTGTAACCACTATAGAATTTACTATTCCCTTAAATTCAAGCGATAAAAACGATACGAAAATCGATGTGAATGGCGACACCACCGTGCTCCTGGCCTACGGGGCCGGTCGTGACAGTTTTAAATCCAAACATAAGTATCGCACAGCTCTCAAGGTAAATCTGAGCACCGGTGCTTCGCAGAATCTGGAGTAGCCGGGTGGTATGGACTGACAATTCATGCAAAATATTCGCCCCGGGACTGCTGTTGCTTCTGACAACAATTTTCTGCAGCGTGGCCGGGGCGAACAGCAATGGAGCGAAGAACTCATCCCTGCTTGAGCAAAGCAAGCAGGTTATAGCCGAAAAAAATTCAACTGATGGGCAGTGGATAGAGGAGAAAACTGGTCAATACCTGCCGCTCGATCTCGAGTTTATTGATGAAATGGGGAAACCCATCCGGTTGCAGGAGATTATAGATCGACCGACTATTTTTCTGCCCATTTATTTTTATTGTCCGAATATCTGCAGTAAGAATCTTGCTAATCTTGCAATAGCTCTCAACAGTCTTAGTATTGCCCCTGAAAAAGACTTTCGGGTTATAGCTCTCAGTTTCAATGAAGCAGAGAGCTACGAGGATGCCGCCCGGGCGAAAAAAAATTATCTGAAAATTGTCGGTGATTCTTTCCCTTCTCATGCCTGGCGTTTTCTTACCGGGAGTCGGGATAACATCAAGAAGGCAACGGATAGTGTGGGCTTTCGGTTTAAAAAAATTGACGATGAAACGTTTATTCACCCCGCTGCGTTGATGACCATCGCAGGAGACGGCAAGATCATCCGGTATGTCTATGGCTCCTTTCTGGCCGGAGATATCGATATGGGCCTGGCCGATGCCGCAAGTGGTCGTCCTTCAATGTCAGTGAAAAGGCTCCTTGCCTTCTGTTTTAATTATGATCCGGACAAGAACAAGTCAGTTTTTAAGCTGGTAAAAATTGGGGTGATGCTGTTTTTCGGCATAATTTTGGCGATTGTTTTCATCTATTTCAAGCGAAAGCGACCGAAGATGCACAACGATCTGCAACGATGACTGCATCAACAGACAGGATATCCATATGACTGCAACGCAATCTTTTTATCACACCCCGGCCCCACCACATCTGACAGGAATGAAGGCATGGCTGTTAACCCATGATCATAAGCGGCTGGGCCTCATGTATCTGGGGGCGATTTTCTTCTGGTTTGTGCTGGCGATGTTTCTCGGACTCTTGCTCAGAACCGAGTTGATGAGTCAGGGCAGGACCATTATGGATGCGGCAACATATAATGCCACGTTTACCCTGCATGGGGTAATAATGATTTTTCTTTTTGTTATTCCTGGTATTCCGGCTGTTTTCGGCAATTTCTTCCTGCCTATCCAGCTTGGTACAGATGATGTTTTTTTTCCGCGCCTTAATCTTTTCAGCTGGTACCTCTTCATGTTTGGCGGTTTGTTCGCCATCATTTCGCTGTTTGTCGGAGATGGCTTTCCTGATACCGGCTGGACTTTCTATGTGCCGTTCAGTGTGCAGAATAGTGCCAATGTGGGGCTGACGGTGACGGCGGCATTTATTCTCGGGATGTCGTCGATGCTGACCGGTCTCAACTTTGTCACTACTTTTCATCGGATGCGCGACAAAAGTATGGGCCTGATGCAGATACCGCTCTTTGCCTGGTCTCTCTATGCCACAGCCTGGGTGCAGATTCTGGCAACGCCGGTAATCTCAATTACTTTTGTCTTGATCGTGCTGGAGAGATTTTTCCATATCGGACTTTTTGACCCGGACAAGGGTGGCGATCCGTTACTCTACCAGCATTTGTTCTGGATGTACTCGCATCCGGCCGTTTATGTGATGATTATACCGGGCATGGGGGTTATTTCCGAGATAATCCCGATTTTTTCCCGAAAGTCTATTTTCGGGTACAAAGCCATCGTCTGGTCGTCCATGGCTATTGCCATAGCCGGGTCACTTGTCTGGGCGCATCACATGTTCACCAGCGGTATGAGCGATGTCTCGGTTTTTGTCTTCTCGCTGTTGACGTATCTCGTTGCCATCCCCTCAGCTGTCAAGGTTTTCTCCTGGGTTTCGACCATGTATAAGGGTTCGATAGAGATGACGCCGCCTCTGCTGCTGGCACTGATTTTCATCTTTCTCTTCAGTATAGGTGGCTTGACCGGCCTAGTGCTTGGAGCAGCGGGAACGAATATCCATGTGCACGATACCCAGTTTGTCGTGGCCCACTTTCACTTTGTGATGTTTGGCGGAACCGGTTTTGCTTTTTTTGCAGCCCTGCACTTCTGGTGGCCGAAGATGTTCGGCATAATGTATCGCTTCAAGCCCGCTTATATCGGTGCGTCATTGACCGGGATCGGGTTTATGTTTCACTATGTACCGATGCTCATCCTCGGACTGCAGGGCATGCCGCGGCGGTATTATGACTATCTTCCGCAGTATGAGACCGGCAATTTTCTGGCGGGATTTGGTGGGTATCTGCTCATTATCGGCATGGTGATAATGTTTGTGAATCTGCTGATGAGCTTCAAACAGCGGGTGCCGGCCCCTGGTGATCCGTGGGGAGGGACGACCCTGGAATGGACGGTGCCATCGCCGCCGCCGGTGCATAATTTTCTTCATAAACCGCAGATTGCCGTCTTTCCCTACGATTTTACCGGGGTAACCGATCAATCACAGCATCAAGGCGGGGAAGGGCCATTACCATGAGTGCTCAGATAGACAAGGCCGGCATTAAATTAGGCATGTGGCTGTTTCTTTATTCGGAGATTATTCTTTTTGGCGGATTGTTTGTTTTGTATGCCGCATATCTGCACCGATATCCTGAATTTTTTGCCGAGGGCGGCAAAGAGCTTAACCGGGTGATCGGAACAATAAATACGGTGGTGTTGCTGATATCGAGTTTTACTGTGGCCGCGTCCATTACTGCAATTCAGCGAAATAACAAAAAACAGACCATTGCTCTGCTGCTTTTTTCAATTTTTTGCGGAGTTATCTTTCTGGTCAATAAGTACTTCGAATGGGGGGCAAAGATTCACCATGATATTTACCCCAACTCCGAGACTCTTGTTTCTGGTGAACCCGGGGTGAATATTTTCTTTGGTCTCTATTATGTCATTACCGGACTGCATGGCCTGCATGTCATTATCGGGATGATCCTGCTCTCTGTCAGTCTTGTCTTTGTGCTGCAGGGCAAGGTAAACGCCGAGAGTTTTTCTATGCTGGATAATTCTGGTCTCTACTGGCATTTGGTGGATCTTATCTGGATTTTCGTCTTCCCGCTTTTTTATCTGGTCCTGTAACAAAAAAATGTATTACCTGGGAGATTAAACATGGACAATCAAGAAAAACCCCATGTACTCAGCTTTACTCAACTTGGAATGGTCCTGGCCGTCCTGCTTGTGCTGACGGCAGTTACCGTTGGGGTTTCCTATGTCCATTTAGGATTTCTCAATATTCCTATTGCACTGGCTATTGCCTCTACCAAGGTAACTTTTGTCCTGCTCTTTTTCATGCACTTGAAATATGAAGGGCGGATTATCAATATATCGTTTCTCAGCACGGTAGGAGTGCTGGTTATTTTGATCGGTTTTACCTTCTGGGATGTGGCATACCGATAACAGCTGGAGAATTTTATGACCCCGGTACAAGGCGTAGATCAGGCATTTTGGTACATTCTCGGCATATCCGTTGTCCTGCTGTTTGGTATCACGGTGGTGATGGTTTATTTCGTCGTGAAATACCGACGCAGCAAAAACCCTGTTGCCTCCGATATTCGCGATAACTATAAACTGGAAATCATCTGGACTATTGTTCCGACCCTCATCGCTCTATCTATGTTTGTCATCGGCTGGTCTTCATACATCGGCTTGCGTACTGTACCGAAGGGCGCCATGGAGATCGAAGTTCTGGCTCAGCAGTATTCATGGCTCTTCGTTTATAACAATGACAAGGAAACGGAAAACGAATTGGTTGTTCCTGTCGGCAGAGCTGTCAAACTGAACATTTCCTCACTTGATGTCCTGCATAGTTTTTATCTCCCGGCGTTTCGAATCAAGGTTGATGCGGTAAGGGGAATGCCGACCTACGCCTGGTTTCTCGCCGATCAATTAGGGGAATACGATATCCAGTGTACCGAGTACTGTGGCGTTGATCATTCGGCCATGGTAGCCAAACTGAAAATTATCCCGGAAAAAGAGTTTGAAGTCTGGCTCGAAAAAGAGAGCGATTGATCGTTTGCATGATGAAATTGGGTGTTTTTTTTAAGATTCTGCCAAAAAACATGCGGTGTCGACTCGAACTGACCAAGGCGCAGCTCTGCCTGCTGATTGGTTGTTCGACTCTGTTTGGCACTATATTGGCCGATCCGGTTATCGGGTTGGGGACATTTCTGGTTGGCGGTGGTGTTTTTGTGCTGGCAATGGGCGCTGCTACTCTGAACAGCCTCCAGGAATATCGCCTTGACAGTGAGCTGTTAAGAACCAGCAACAGGCCTTTGCCCATGGGGATTCTTTCCCTTAGACAGGCTGGCTGGCAAGCCGTGGTTTTATGCCTTGCCGGATTGTTGCTGCTCTTTTTCGCAACCAGGACAGTTTTACCTTCTCTTACTGCCGTTTTTGCTGTTTTATTGTATAATGGAGTATATACCCCACTCAAAAAAAGGACTGTTCTGGCTATTGTTCCCGGTGCAGTTTGTGGAGCCTTGCCGCCCTATATCGGTTGGCTTGCCGGTGGAGGGGAACCCCTTGGCTACACGGCTATCCTGTTGCTCGCTCTTTTGGTTTTGTGGCAGATACCGCATTTCTGGCTCGTGCTGTTAAATTATAAAGATGAGTATGCCAAGAGCAGCTTGCCGCATTTTCTGCAGCTGTTTGGTGAAGAGAGTCTTAAACGTTTTTTTATTACCTGGCTTGGCGCTTTGGTCTTGGTCATGGTTATGTTTCTTGGCCTCTCTTTCCATCTCAGCTTCATTTGGCGGGCGATGATTATCGCCAATGGCTGCCTGGTGCTGGGAGCATTTATTTATGGTCTGATGATTCGCCAAAAAACGGAATACCGGGCTCTTTTTATTATTTTGAACGCGGCTCTTCTGGTGCACATGCTGGTTCTTGCCGCAGCCCGGATCCTGGAGTACCGATAGGGGCGGAAGACAGGACTGAAGAGTCGAAAAAAATACAAGGAGGACAATAATGGATATAGAGTGGGCCTATATGCGCAAAGGATGAGTTTCCTGTAAAAAAGCCTGGACGGTTTTTACCGAGAGAAACATCGTGATTAAAACAGAAGTGAATGCGAAAAATCAAAGCTTCGCAGGTGACGACGCCTGGCGAATAGTTGCCGGTGCTGACAAGATATATGTCGCCAGCGGTAAAAATATCGTCGAATTTAATCCCGCCAGTGCCGGTAAAGAAGAAGTGCTGCCAAAAATAACCGGACGGACCGGTAATCTTCGGGCGCCTGCCCTGAAAAGAGGGAATGTTTTTTATATCGGCTACAATGTCGCTTTGTATGACCTCCTTGGTTAATTTCTGCAACGTGAACGAGTGCATGAAAAAAGGGTGGAGAAGTTTGAAAAACTTTCCCACCCTTTTTTTGTGCTTAATTGCGGATAATTAATGATGATTGGTCAAATATTCGGCCACACCCTCTGCCGTCGGTTTCATTGCTTCTTCCCCTTTATTCCAGTTAGCTGGACAGACTTCGCCGTGCTTTTCGGTAAACTGCAGGGCATGAAGGATTCGTAGTGCTTCATTGACATTTCTGCCGAGTGGCAGATCATTGACAACCTGATGACGAACTATGCCTTCTCTATCAATTAAGAACAGTCCGCGAAGAGCGATACCTTGATCGAGAAGTACTTCGTACGATTTTGATATGGATTTGTCCAGATCAGAGACAAGAGGGTACTGGATATTGCCAATACCGCCATCATTTACCTTGGTGTTTTTCCAGGCGAGATGGGAAAAAGCCGAATCGATAGAGATACCGATGAGCTGGCAGTTGTGTTCGGTAAACTCGTCAACTGCCTTATTAAAGGCGAGAATTTCCGAAGGACAGACAAAGGTGAAGTCGAGAGGGTAAAAAAATAAAAGGACATATTTTCCACGGAAATCAGATAGGCTGAAATCATCTCTGAAAGAATTATCAGGCAAAACAGCAGTTGCGGTAAATGCAGGTGCTGGTTTAGTCACTAACAGGCTCATAATTATTCTCCATACGGTAATTATTATTTCAGGGCTTCTGAATCAAATTAGACTAGACTAACTGTAAGGGCAAAAAAGGAGCTGCAGTGCCGTCGATTATAAAATCTGAACACTGCAGCTTTATGGGGTATTGAAAATAATTCCGGGTGACCTGCGGTTTACCGGGATTAGTCCACTTTCCAGAAAGATTCTTGCTCCGCGCCGCACAAGGGGCAGACCCAATCTTCCGGAAGATCGTCCCAAGCTGTTCCTGGAGCTACACCATTATCCTCATCACCTGCTGCCGGATCATAAATGTAACCACAAGGACATTCCATTTTCTGCATTTGTTGCTCCTCCTAAAATTTAAAGACAATGATATTTATTACTAGTTATTTTCTAATGTAGCAGATGCTTTGCAAGTGTCAATAATAAACATACCACAAAATCAATAAATGGCCATTTTACCTCGTCTGGGCAATGATTTTTTTACATGGTATCAAGGCAGTGGCTGTCGCAGACACTATATTCCCGGCAACACCCGGCCCATCGCCGGCCATGAAGAGGCCGGTAACAGCTGTCTCCAGATTGTTATCAGTGGCCACCTGGGTTGCGAAAAACTTTATTTCCGGAGCATACAACAGGGTTTCGTCGTTGGCTACGCCGGGAATAACCTGATTGAGCTGCTCAAGTCCGTCAATCAGATTGGTAAGAATTCTCTCCGGCAGGGCCATAGCTATGTCGCCACAGGTTACACTCTTTAAGGTAGGTTCAATATAGCTGTTTTTAACCCGGTTCCAGGTCGATCTCCGGCCACGTTTGAGATCGCCATAGCGTTGGAGAATGGGCTTGCCGCCGCCAATGAGGGTTGCCAATTTGCCGATTGATTCGCCATAGGCTTGATTATCCTCCACCGGATCGGTGAGCACGACTTTGGATAAAAAGGCGAAATTGGTATTTTGCGATTTTTTATCCATAAACGCATGGCCGTTGACACAGACAAAGTTCTGGTAATTCTCCAGGGCTACATAGCCGCCTAAATTCGTGCAGAAGGTTCTGGTCTGGTCGTCATATTTTGAAGTTCGCACAAAAAAAGTAGGGTCGTAAATAATTTCGCAGAGATCCTGCATGATTTCATTGTGCACTTCGACTCGAACACCTACTTCAATGCCTCGCTGGGAAACCTCAATTCCGTGAGTCCTTGCAACATTGGCCACCCATTCTGCGCCGACACGGCCAGGAGCTAGAATGACGTTTTTTGCTTTGTATACACCCCGGTTGGTTTTTACACCTTTCACTGCACCATTTTTAACCAGCACTTCTTTGGCCTCTTCGGAGTGGTGAAAAACAACGCCTTTTTCTGCCACATAATCAGCCAATTTCGATATATGATTGGGAAGATTATCGCTGCCAAGGTGTTTTTGTTTGATGATCAGAAGATCGATGCCTTGCTTCCTGGCTTCTTTTCTGATGTTGTGTGCCCTTGCCATATCGGTTGGGAATACTTTCCCATCCATATTGAATCGATTGAAAATAGCCTCTGTTTCGTCGATCAAAGCCATGGCGGCAGAAATGTCCATGAACTGAGTAAGGTCAGTCTTGCCAAGTTTATGGATAAAGTTGAGCTTGCCATCGGAGAACAGCCCAGCGCCACCTATACCGCACAGGATGTTGCACGGTTTGCATTTAATGCATTCACCGTCCTTTATGGGGCATTTTCTTTTTAAAGACGCTTTGCCTTTTTCGATAAGCAATACTTTGAGATTGGAATGTTCAGCCAGGTAGTAACTCGCAAAAAGGCCGGCAGGACCGCCGCCAACAATAATGACATCGTATTTTTCGTCTGATTCGCTCGGTTTTTTTTGAGACAAGAGTAGATCCTCGGATGGGGTGAATAAAAGATAAAGGCAACCGAGTAAAACGAATACCCCACCTGTTCTGATAGAGTCAAGGTAAAAGTCTTGCTATGCAGGCGGTGGGGAGAGAGGAGCGGGGTGGGCTGAAATTGCTGGCGACCGGGTTCAGGCAGAGAATGTCTGAACCCGGAAAAGACCAAATAATTATTCTGCCGGCGGCACGGCTTTTTCAACCGGAGCTGCTGGCGCAGCGAGTGGGACCGTCGCTGGGGTCATGCCGTAAGCCATACGTACCTTATTTTCGATATCGAGACACATTTCCGGCTGGTCGGCAAGAAAACGCTTGGCATTTTCACGGCCCTGACCGATTCTCTCTTCATTGTAAGAATACCAGGAACCGCTTTTTTCAATGATTTCCAGATTCACCGCCAGATCGAGCATATCGCCGATCTTGGAAATACCCTCGCCGTAGACAATGTCAAATTCTGCTTCCTTGAACGGGGGCGCGCATTTGTTCTTTACTACTTTCACTCTGGTCCGGTTACCGACGAGATCCTGGCCGTCTTTGAGCTGGCCGATTCTCCGGATATCCAGACGAAGAGAAGAATAAAACTTCAGTGCGTTGCCCCCTGTGGTGGTCTCAGGGTTGCCGAACATCACCCCGATCTTCATCCTGATCTGATTAATGAAGATCAGGATTGTATTACTGCGACTGAGGACTCCGGTAAATTTGCGCATGGCCTGCGACATGAGACGAGCCTGAAGACCAACATGGTGATCACCGACATTGCCGTCAATTTCCGCTTTGGGGGTGAGAGCTGCAACGGAGTCAATGACGATGACATCAATACCGCCAGAGCGGATAAGAATTTCAGCGATCTCCAGTGCCTGTTCGCCGAAATCCGGCTGGGAGACAAGCAGGTTGTCGATATCAACGCCCAGACGCTTGGCATATTTGGTGTCAAGGGCATGTTCAGCATCAATAAAAGCGGCTGAGCCACCTGTCTTCTGTGCTTCGGCTATCACGTGCAGGGCAAGTGTTGTCTTGCCGGATGATTCAGGGCCATAGATTTCAGTGATGCGGCCCTTGGGGATGCCGCCGACACCCAGAGCGATATCGAGACTCAGGGCCCCCGTCGGGACAACGGGGATATTCTCCGTTTCCCTGGATCCAAGGCGCATGATCGAACCTTTGCCGAATTGTCGCTGGATCTGGCTGATTGCGTTCTCGACGCTGCTGCTTTTATCTTTGTTAGTGCTTACTGCCATACGATTCTCCAAAATAAATGATGATGGCCTCGTAAAATAATTAATTCAACTTTTTACGAGTTCCTTGATGGTTAAATCTCGTGCCAGGAGGTGAATGCTTTCATTTATCATACAATGCATAATAAATAAAAATCTTACCGCCTGTAAAATTTTAAAATGATCCGATTGGTACATGTTGTTAATGCGTAAGCTTCTGCAACAGATATTTTCTTATCAGATCGAGTCCGCTTTGGGCGGTAATTTCCCTGATCTCGTTACGATCCCCCAGAAAATGGAATTTTGTGACCCAATTTTCTTCGGAGGTGGCGATAGCTATATACACCGTGCCAATCGGTTTCTCTACACTGCCGCCATCCGGTCCGGCAATGCCGGTTACGGCCAGGCCGATATCAGCGCCGCTTTTGACTCGAACCCCGACCGCCATTTCTTCAGCAACCTCTCTGCTGACTGCGCCATGTTGCTCCAGTACCTCCGGAGAAACAGAAAGATAAATGGTCTTGAGAGAATTAGAATAGGAAACGACGCCGCCGAGGAGATAGGCTGAACTGCCGGGCGAGTTGGTGATTTTCTGGCAGATCATGCCCCCTGTACAGGATTCGGCCACTGCCAGTTTGAGGTTGTTGCCAAGCAGCAGTTTGCCAACAACTTTTTCCATGCTTTCCCGGTCACAGCCATAAATTGAGTCGCCCAGGACCGTGTTGACAGCTTTGCAGGAGGATTTAAAAAGGCGTTTGGCATTATTGTTTTTTTTGTCGCGCACCGTAAGGCTTAGATGGACTTCGGGGAAAACCGGGTAGTAGCCGATATGCACATCGGGACTGAGGTCTAAGGTTTTGATACGTCGATTAACCTCTGTTTCCGGCATGTTAAAAATTCTAAAAATACGGTGATAGGTGGTCAAACGATGGTTTTCCTGCCAGGTGGATAATTTAGGCAGCACTTCTTCGATGAGCAACTGCTTCATCTGGCTGGGTATTCCTGGTAGAAAAAAAATCGGTTTATCCTCATGGATGAGCATATATCCAGCCATTCTGGATCGCGGATTCAGTGCTTCCGCCCCGGAAGGAAGCCAGGCCAGCTTTTCCAGTCTGCCAACCGGTGACGCGGTAATTTCATCGAGATGGGTGCGAATATTTGCCAGTATTTCCAGATTGGGCATGGTCGGCCTATTGAGAGCCTTGGATACCGCCTCATTGGTTAGATCGTCATCGGTGGTGCCGAGACCGCCGGTGACCAGAACGGCATCCACACGACCGAGCGCCTGCTTCAGCGCCTCGCCGATGAGACTGGGCGTATCGCCGATGGTGTTCATCGCGTAGATATCATAACCGGCTTCATAGAGGTTTCTGGCCGCAAAACTGCTGGTAGTATTGAGGATTCTACCGGATGTGAGCTCGTCGCCTATGGCGATTATTTCAATTTTCATAGTCCTCTGCTCTTTCTCCAATCACACTGTGATCTTTAAGTAACCGGAGCCTGACGGCGGTAACGCTGTTTAACAAATGATCAGGGCCGGCAAAGTGGACGGCAATATAATTATCGGTAAAACCTTTCAGCATCCCATCGCTGTCGCGCCTGCCTTCAACCAGAACCGGCCGAATCCGGCCAATCTGACTCTGATAAAAGGCATTTTTTTTCTCATCGCTCAAAAGGCGCAGGCGGGCAACTCTTGCATCTTTTATTTTTTTCGGAACATGCTCTTTAAAGCCAGCCGCCACAGTTCCGGGGCGAATTGAATAAGGGAAGACGTGCAGATAGCTGAAAGAAAGGGACCGAAGAAAATTCTCGGCCGCCGTAAACTGCTCATCGGTTTCACCCGGAAATCCAGCAAGGATATCGATACCGAGAGCGGCGTCCGGCAGGTATTGCCGGCAGAGGGTAATGACCCGTTGAAATTGATCGGTGGTGTAGCGACGGTTCATTCTGCTCAGGATCTCATCGTTGCCACTCTGCAGAGGGATATGCAGATGGGGCTGGATATTTTTGCGTTCCCGCATGAGCGTAAGCAGCGATTCATTGATCTCGAGGGGTTCCAGCGAACTGATCCGGTAAGAAGCCTCCGGGGTGGCAGTGGTCAGCTGGTCGAGCAGTGAGACAAGATCATTGTTCCCCGCCAGTTCTTTGCCGTAGTAACCGAGGTGAATGCCGGTCAGGACAATCTCCTTATGGCCCTCTTCAACAAAAAGTTTGGCCTGGTCGATCACTTCACTGACCGGGAGGCTCCGGCTAGGCCCTCTGGTATAGGGAACAATGCAGTACGTGCAGAAACTTTCACAGCCATCCTGAATACGCAGATATGCCCTGGCGCGTTCGCCAAAACGGCGCACCGGCAGGCGGCATATCTCGCTTGCTTCATTGATGGCTCCCATGATAATTTCTTGAGTCTCGGATTCTTTTTTTAACGCACCGGCAACCAGGCCATCCTTTTTGCTGTTGCCGACAAGCCGGTATGTCCTGTTCTGGAGTTCTTTTGCGTCTGCCAGCTCTTTGGCGGCGATTTCGGCATAACATCCGGTGATAATAATTTTTGCCGATGGATTATGGCGCAGGGCCTGCCTGATGGTCTGGCGCGATTGCGCTCCGGCTCCGGCTGTGACTGCACAGGTGTTAATGACGATCAGATCTGCCTCTTCGCTTGCCCCGACAACTTCCAGGCCTCGTTCTATAAAGCCGGTCTTAAAGGCGGCAGACTCGAACTGGTTCACCTTACAACCCAGGGTTGTAATGAATACTTTTTTCATTTCTCTAATTTATTAGTCAAGTATAATGCCGGAGCCAAGAAGTTCGGTATCATGATATATAACGGCAAATTGTCCTGGTGTAATCGCTCGTTGTGGTTCATCAAAGATAATGTCTCCACACCCCTTGTCATCTACAGCCAGTCTCGCGGTTGCCCCCCGGTGACTGTACCGGATACGAACCTGGTAACTGATTGTCAGATCAGGCTTTCTGTCGGCCAGCCAGTGGAGTTTTTGCACCCGAATCCGTTTTTTGAATAACTCCTCATTGTTGCCGACAATGACCCTGTTGCCCGAGGCATCCAGACCGATAACATACAGGGGCGCTTCACTGGATATGCCCAGACCTTTTCGCTGACCAATAGTATAGCGGAACAGACCTTGATGACGGCCAAGCACTTTACCCGAGGTGGAGACAATGGCACCTTGCGAGTCTTCACGCCTGGCGTGGTCTGCCAGGAAAGTAGCTATCTGTCTGTTTTCGAGAAAACAGACATCCTGGCTTTCCTGGCCGTGGAAATTATCAAAGCCATGTTCTTCGACAAAACGATAGGTATCGTTTTTGGTTGTTTCGCCAAGCGGAAAAATAATCTTGGCCAGTTGTTGCTGGGTGAGACGCGAGAGAAAATAGGATTGATCTTTTTTGGGATCATCGCCACAGTGCAGATGATAGCTGTCGTCTCTTTTTATTATTTTGGCATAATGACCAGTTGCCATTCTGTCCATTCCGGCGTGGAGAATGGCTTCCATAAATAAGCCGAATTTAATTTCTCTATTGCAGATGACACAAGGGTTGGGCGTGAGACCTTGATAGTAGCTGCCGGAAAAATAATCCAGCACTCTTTTTTTAAATTCCTGCTGCAGATCGATAATCTGCAATGGGATGCCAAGTTTATCGGCAACAGCCTGCACTCGGGTCTTTTGTGCCGCAAAATCCGGTTGCGCGAGCTGCATGAAAAATCCCTTTACCTCGTGGTGTTCACGCAGTAAAAGGGCGCATGCAGTAGAATCAACACCACCGCTTAAGGCTATGCCTATTTTTATTTTCGTCACAGAATAGCGTGTAATATTTGGTAAGGTATATCCAACCCCGCCAAAAAGCGTTGCGGGTTATTTCTAAGGCACTAAAAAGAATTGAAAGCAGCATCCTTCATACATACCCATGTACTGCAAATAATCAATGGACAAAGTTCCATTACTTAGAGTCAAGAGCAATCAAATATAATACTCCACCATGATGAAAAATGAAAGTCGCAAAGAAGAAGCTCCCGTAATGCCTGAGTTGCTTGCCCCTGCTGGTAATTTTGAAAAATTGATCACCGCTGTGCATTACGGAGCGGATGCCGTTTATTTTGGCGGGAAAAAATTCAGCCTTCGGGCCAAAGCCGGTAACTTTGATGAGCAGATGATGCGTCAGGGAGTGCAATTTGCCCATGATCATGGGGTGAAAGCATATGTAACGGTGAATATTATTGCCCATAATCAAGACCTTGCCGGCCTCGATGGGTATCTTGCCGGGTTAAAGGACATGCAGGTAGATGGCATTATCATCTCCGACCCCGGCATCCTCAACTATGCTCGAAGAATTGTGCCGACCTTGCCCGTGCACCTGTCAACCCAGGCCAATGTCACCAATCATGCATCGGCTTCCTTCTGGTTGTCTCAGGGAGTGTGCCGGCTGAACCTGGCCCGGGAGCTGTCGCTTGCTGAAATTGGGGAAATTCGTCGAAAAGTTGCCGGCGAACTGGAAGTTTTCGTTCACGGTGCGCTGTGCATTTCCTACTCCGGCCGGTGCATGCTCTCCAACTATATGACCGACAGAGACGCCAACCAGGGCAGTTGTTCGCATCCCTGTCGATTTAGCTACACGCTGCTGGAAGAAAAACGTCCGGGCGAGTATTTCCCGGTCGAAGAAGATGAAAGAGGGACATATATTTTCAATTCCAAGGATCTCTGTCTGGTGGAGATGCTGCCGCAGCTGGTGGCGGCCGGAGTTAATTCCTTGAAAATTGAAGGCCGGATGAAATCAATTTTCTATGTCGGCGGCGTCATCCGCGTCTACCGTGCTGCCCTTGATTATCTGGCCCAGCTGCCAACGGATGCCTGGAAAGATCCGGCCGCAATTCGTATGCCTGGTTATTTCATGAAGGAGATCCTCAAGACCGGGACCAGAGGGACGACGGAAAATTTCATCAATCAGCGACCGGGGAGCAGTGAGATGATCTACACTTCTTCCAGGGCTGTGCAGTGCTATGAGCCGGTAGCGGTTGTTCGACAGCGAGGGGAGGCCCCCCTGGTCGAGATACGCAATCAGTTAACGCTTGGGGAACATATTGAATATATGCAGCAGGGCATGGGCTTAACACCGGTAACAGTTGTCTCAATGCTGGATGAAGCTGGTAACCCTGTTGTAAAGGCTAATCCGGGTAATCTGATAATCTTGAAAACCGAACCGCAACTCTCCGAAGCAGTTGTTCATGGTATTTTGCGACGGCAGAAGGGAGCCTCTGAAAGGCAGACCGAATCTATTTGACCGTAGAATGATTATTTTTGACGAGATGGAGGTTGTGCGTTTTCTTCACTTTTTTCCAGAGTTCTTTTATAATTACCATTGCCGGGTCCTCGTACGCATCGTATTCCCGTCCCTGGTAGCTCGAACAAGATCTCAGCAATTCGGTATTGCCGTTATAGAGACCAAACTCCATTCTTATCGTTTTAGCCAATACCAGATAAACCGATGCATCGAGTTCAGATTCGGTAAGATGAGCCATTGTTACTTTATCTCTGAGCGATATATCATCGTAGAGCAGCTCAACAACTTCATTTACTGTACCGGGATTGGAAATTAGGTGAAACTCATTTAAAGGTTGAAACATCATAACTTTTCTCCTGCTGTCCGCAACTGTTCGCTTTGCTGTTTGGGGGTAGTATTTGTGGAACCTGTGGCCGGATGGAAGTATAGACACTATAAGGCACCAAATTTGACTCAGCGGTCTCAATCCTGCCGTTTTCCCATCATGGTAAAATTATATATCAGTTCAGCTCTCTGTCATCTCTCAGGAGTCTAAAAAATATTGATATATTTCATAAGGCCCGAATCTATAAGAGAACAATTTAATGGATTGGAAGAAAATAATCTGCGCCAGATACAGCAAGCCAGAGCAGTAACGTAATGAAATAAATGCGAAAAGTAATGAATGAGAAGATCAAGGATTGAGCAAAGACGTTAATTCGATGCTCCAAAGTGGCGGTTCCCTGTTTTATGCGGAGTTGGCTGTGGGAGAGGCGACCAGTAGATTGATCTTTGTATAATATCGATGTGCAACTGGCGAGCAGACTGTTACCCAGAGCGACAAAAAGAAAGGAATACAGCAGAAGCATTAACCAATTTTCAGGGATCATTCTGTAAGCCTCATTTTAGAAATGCCTGCCTTTTCCCCGAGCGCAGGAGGGACAAGTGTACCAGGATGAACCATCCTGGTACACTCACCGTGGATATATCATTTTTTCATGCACTGCCTGAAATGCCAAGAGTTATCATTCATTGCACCCCTTGGCATTCTGTTGCTTTATGAGGGAACCAATTAAGATATTACGAAGTTTTTCTCAGTTGTTCAACAACCACCTGGCAGAAAACTCTGGCGTCTGCGCTAAATTTGACTGGAATGCTTTGAAAGTACCGCGGCGCGGGGGAGAGGGAGTGGGCAGGAACCTGAGACTGAAACATTGTATTGCTTAGAAAATACCGGCCTTTATCCAGTACCCATCTATTTCAAGTTTTTCACGTAAAAATTCTAGAAAATCGTCCTGGGTAAAATCTTCCTTGTAATGTTTATGAAATTCCTCCAGAATGGGTTTCTGTTGACTGGCGTCATAGAGGTTCCATTCTATTAATAAATCTTCTTTCTGAGCTTTGGTTAAACGTTTTGTTTCTTGCATAAATCCCGTCTTATATTGTGGAGCATAATCCGACAGAACTGTCCTGAAAAAGATCAGAGACTATTGAAAAGTTTCGTGCATTATTTAATCATGTTCTTCTTACAAAAATCTTACAATGACATAAAATCTTGAAAAGTGTTATTTTTAAACAGTAATAAAGCGATATGGTGCAAAGTTGTCGGAAACTACCCCCGGTAAACGGGAAGAACACTCGATTGTAAAAGGAAAAGAGAGGAATACCATGCAAAACGTTTTTGCTGGAAAAAAGATGGTCATTGGCGTAACTGGCTCTATTGCGGCCTTCAAGGTAGCCGGGTGGGTGAGCGATCTGGCTAAGGAAGAGGCCTTGGTCTCGGTGGTGATGACGAGCTCTGCAACAGAATTTGTCAGCCCGCTGACTTTTGCCGCCCTCTCCGGCAATGATGTACATACCGACATGTTTTCCGCTACAAAAGAGAATACGATGGCCCATATCAGCCTAGGCCGGGATGCCGATGTGGTGTTGATTGCACCGGCAACCGCCAATACCATCGCCAAACTAGCCGCCGGACTAGCCGACGACCTCCTCACCACAACTGTGCTGGCCACCAGAGCCAGGGTGCTGGTCTGCCCGGCCATGAATAGTCGCATGTATTCCCACCCAGCGACAAAACAGAATATAGCCAGGCTCAGAGAGCTTGGCTACACTGTTGTTGATCCTGATTGTGGCATGATGGCCTGCAGGGAGCATGGAGACGGCCGCCTTCCTGAATGGGACGAAGTGAAGGAGTATGTCGCCCAGGCCCTTACCCCGCAGGATTTGCAGGGACAACGGATAATGATAACTGCCGGACCAACGAGAGAACCCCTTGATCCTGCTCGTTTTTTAAGCAATCGTTCTTCCGGCAAAATGGGCTATGCCCTGGCAAGAAGCGCATTTCGACGGGGAGGGGAGGTTACCCTGATCAGTGGACCCAGTAGTTTGCCGGCTCCTGCCGGAGTCACCATGCAAAAAGTGCAGACGGCCATGGAAATGTATGATGCGGTATTGGAACATGCCGGGCAATGTTCAGTAATAATTAAAGCTGCTGCTGTTGCCGACTATCGGCCGGAAAAAAAATTTGACCATAAAGTAAAAAAGGAACAGATCGATACCCGGTTAAACCTCGAGCGCAATCCAGACATTCTTATGGAGTTGGGAAAAAGGAAAAAAGACGGCCAGATATTAGTCGGATTTGCTGCTGAGAGTCAAAATCTCCGTGAGGAAGGGATGAAAAAACTACAACGCAAAAATCTCGATTTCATCGCCGTCAATGATATCAGCGGTGATAGTACAGGATTTGAAGTTGAGAGCAATCAGGTGTTACTGCTGGGGAAATCAGATGCAGAATTGCTGCCATACACCAGTAAACTGCACACTGCCGATCTGATCTGGGACAGGATTGTCGCTCGACTTCCACTCCCCTGAACAGAACTATTTTGCCAGACAACAACGTTTGTATTTTTGGCCGGAGCCACAGGGGCAGTTGCTGTTTCTGGCAATCTTTTCTTTAGTAACCTGGCAATCTCCCTGGAGATAATACCACAGACCATCTTCCTGCAAAAAATGACTGCGTTCGCGGAGTTTGCAGAGTTGGCCATTCTCGAGATAGCGACAGGTGAATTCGACTGTACCGTCATTGTCGCTCTCCTGACCCTTGCTGCAACTATGAATTTGCAGCCCAAGCCATACCACCGGATGGTCATCGAAGTTGAGATTTTTGGGACGGGTCGTTATATGCCAGCTCGATTGAATATATTGGGCATGGTGAAGAACAAATGCCGTATAGCGTGAGCGCATGAGCCTTTCTGCGGTTGCAGCCAGACGGTGGTTGTCAAGAACAGGTTGACAACAGACGGAAAGAGCTGAACCACTGCCGCAGGGGCAGAGAGAATCTTTGGTCATAGTTTATGGTGTCGCCGCAGGTCAGCAGACATCTCTTGAGGTTTTTAGTGACTTAGAAATAATTTTCTTGCGCTCTTTGCAAGAGGATTATTTCGTCAAGGAACTTATCCCGCAAAGCTTTTCTCGCGGGGATATCGCATCCTGCGAGCAATGAACAAGACGTCGTTGCCTGGAACACGGGGAGAAATACAATGAATGACCCAGTGGATCAATAGAAAAATGAAGCGTGTCCTTGTTCTTGAGCCGTATTTTGGTGGTTCTCATAAACAGTTTCTTGAAGGCCTGCAAAAGTATGTGCCTGCAGAGTATGTTTTTTACACGCTGCCGGCCAGGAGTTGGCAGATGCGGATGCAACTTTCCGCACCGTGGTTTATAGAGAAAATAAAAGAACTGCCGGTGGATAAGCAATGTTTTGACTGTGTCCTCTGTTCTTCATTTGTTGATGTCGCGGTGTTTCGTGGCCTGCTTCATAGCATAGAGGGGTGGAATCATCATGCCAGGATTCTCACCTATTTTCATGAAAATCAGTTTGTCTATCCATTTCGCTATAATGAACAGACACAGCATCAATTTGCTGGCATTAATTTTCATTCGGCCCTTGCCTCCGATGGCATTGCTTTTAATTCAGAGTATAATCGACAGACTTTTTTCAATGGGTGTCGTAAAGGACTGGGGGCTGCACCGGAAATGAAGCTACCTGGGCTCATCACGAGATTGGCTGATAAGAGTATAGTTCTTTCTCCTGGTATTGAATTTTCTGCTATCGATACAATCAGGTGGAAAACGGCAACAGAAATTCCGGTCATTGTCTGGAACCACCGCTGGGAGCATGATAAAAATCCGCAGAGCTTTTTCCTGGCATTGGAATGCCTGGTGCAGCGCGGTGTCGATTTCCGTTTACTGGTGCTTGGCCAATCGTTTGCAGACAGCCCAGACTGTTTTGGTGATGCTGAAATAAAATTTAAAGATAAAATTATTCACTTCGGCTTTGTCCCGTCCTCTCAGCGATATACAGAACTGCTCAGCCTGGGGGATATCGTCGTCTCCACTGCACTGCATGAATTTTATGGTATAGCCATAATCGAGGCAGTTCGGGCCGGTTGCCTGCCGATATTGCCGGACCAACTGTCATATCCGGAACTCTTTGACAAAAAATTTCTCTATAGCGGGAAGTGCTTAACGGAAAAGCTGGAGAAGGCCGTGCGTAATGCTTGCAGGCTCAGCCGGCCGGCAGCAAAGGCGATGACGGATCACTTCAGCTGGCAGAGTCTGCATCGAAGTTATGCACAATGGCTGCAGATTTAATCTTTTGCCGTCAAGATGCTATTTTTTCATATTCTTGGCAAAATCAAGCATCCTCTGGATAGGTATCCGGGCCTTGGCGGCAATTTCAGGGGATACGTGGATCTCGTTTTTCCCCGTTTCCAGGAGTTCCTCGAGGTTGTGCAGTGAATTCATGCCCATCCAGGGACAGTTGGCGCAGCTCTGACAGGTTGCGCCTTCACCGACAGTTGGCGCTTCAAGAAAGATCTTATCTGGCGCCAGCTGGCGCATTTTATTGAAAATACCGGCATCGGTTGCAACGATGAACTCTTTATTCGGTAAAGTGGTCACCGCATTGATGAGAGCTGTTGTCGAACCAACCACATCTGCCTGGTTGACAACTGCCTCCGGCGATTCGGGATGGACCAGGATCGCCGCCTCCGGATGGAGTTTGCGCAGTCTTTCCAAGGCTACAGAACGAAACTCCTCGTGGACGACACAGGAACCGGGCCAGAAAATCATATCGGCTCCGGTAAGCTTTTGTACGTAGGCCCCCAGATGTTTGTCCGGCGCCCAGAGAATTTTTTCCCCTTGTTCAGCGAGGTGCTTAATTATAGGCAGAGCTATGCCGGATGTTACCACCCAGTCGGATCTGGCTTTTACTTGGGCACTGGTATTTGCATAGACGACGACGGTGTGTTGGGGATGACGATCGCAGAATGCACTAAACATCTCATACGGGCAACCTTCATCAAGAGAACAGGTGGCGCAGAGATCGGGCATAAGGACTCTTTTCTCAATATTGAGGATCTTTGATGTCTCGCCCATGAACCGAACCCCGGCAACAACCAGGGTCTGCGCAGGATGTTCCGCGCCGAACCGGGCCATCTCCAGACTGTCCGCAACGCAGCCGCCGGTTTCTTCAGCCAGATCCTGCAGGGCACCGTCGGTATAATAGTGGGCGACAAGAACTGCATTCTGCTGCTCGAGAAGCCGTTTAATCCGTTCCTTCAAAAGTGCAGTCTCCGCGTCGGACCGGGAGGGCCACTGAGGGTGCGGAGGCACGATGACAGCGGGAATTTCAGGAAGCGAAACGATATATTTTGGTTCAGTCGCCATGGTAATATGTAAGTTTATAAAATTATTTAATTCACTGCAGGACAATCAGTCCATATAAAAATGCGTATCATTTACGAATATAAGACGATCTCGTAAAAACTCAAAGAGAACTTCTGTCGCGGGCGATCTCTATTGCCAGATTGATGAAATCAATGCAGGTTAGAGTTTCCGGTCGGGATTTGGGCTGGAGGTTGGCCCGTTCGATCGCCCGGCAGGTGCGCTCTTTATTGGCGGCCTTGTCTTGTGTGGCTGAATCACCAAACAAGCCCCCCCCGGCCAAGGTGTTGAGAATGGTTTTTCGGCGTTGATTAAATGTTGTTCTGACCAGCTGGCGAAAAAGAGCGAAATCATATTGCAGCGCTCCCGGCTGCTTGTTTACGCCCTGACTGAAATCGAGGGTGACGACCACTGAATCGATTTTTGGCTGTGGGTGGAATTCGCCGGGCTTAAGGGTCATGAGTTTGTGCACCGTGGCGCAACTGGCAAGGAGCACAGTCGGGACGCCGTATTCTTTGGAATTGGGGGCTGCCATTAATCGGTCGGCAACTTCTTTTTGCAGCATGATTGTCGCGGTGCTGATGAGCGAAGCATTGTCGATAAGCTTGAAAATAAAGGGGTTGGATATCGAATAGGGGAGATTGGCCAGTATCTTCAAACCTCCGCCGCATTGTCGGGCAATTTCCTGGAAATCAGCGCTGAGAATATCCTGATGCACCAGGGTTACGTTGTCCGGCAAATCGCCTTCTTCCTGGTGATAGCGGATAATACCGCTGTCAATCTCATAGCCAAAAACATGTTTTGCCGTTGCCGCAAGGGGCAGGGTCAAGGCGCCAAGTCCAACTCCGACTTCCAGAATAGTATCAGTGCTGCATACTTTTCCGGCACGAACGATAGCTTCAGCTGTCATTTTATGGACGAGAAAATTCTGTCCCAACCGTTTCTTGGGTGCCAGCTGATTGTTTTGCAGCGTTTCTCGTGTCTGGTGTCCGTATTTAGTCATAATGTTAGTTGCTTAGTTAAGTACATGCTTCTTCATTCTCTTTTTCTTGATTTGCATGAAGAATATTAGGGCCGGATAATAACAGATAATGCCAACAGGCAGGCCAACGCACAATCCACCAACCCCCATCACGACCAGGGCTTCGTATCCCGATCGAACAAGGATGGGTAATGCACTCTCGATGCCGCCCCCGGCCACTGCGAGCTCGAGCGCGCTCTTAAAATTGTTAAGATTTAACTCATACGGCGTAAGATGGTTGCCAACAATTGCTGACAGATAATAGATTGGCAGATAGGTTAATGGATTGCAAACTATCCAACTGACAATAATTCCGGCAAGACCTGATGTCCTTGTGATAAGTGAGAAAAAGATGATCAGTGCGGTATGAAATGGAATAGTTGGCGTAAGACCGACACACACGCCTATTGCAGTGCCCCCGGCCAGCGCCTGCGGGCTTCCCTGCAATCGTTTAAATTTAATAAAATAATATTTGATATAACGCAGAATGTTCATAGGATGAATTATCAACCAAGTGTCGACCGGGAATAGACATCCTCGTCAAGCGAAACAGGGCCCGAATGGTTGTATGAATGATATCCGGCGAGTGCAATCATCGCTGCGTTATCAGTACAGTAATGTGGTTTCGGGGCGTAGAAAAAAAGATCTTCAGTGGCGCATCGTGTGGTAAAAAGATTGCGAATCCTGGTGTTTGCCGATACACCGCCCCCAACAACGACTGTGCCGATATGATGTTGTCTGGCGGCGGAAATAGTTTTTTCAACAAGCACCTCGGCAACAGCCTCCTGAAAGGAGGCGCAGATGTCCTCGATGTTCGGTGTAATACCCTGTTGCCGGCAGCTATTAACGTGGTTGAGGACTGCAGTTTTTACGCCGCTGAAACTGAAGTCAAGAGAGTTTTCATTGAGCCAGGCTCTTGGAAAACGAACTGCCTGTGGATCACCATTTGCGGCCATTCCGGCCACCTGGGGACCGCCGGGGTAGGGAAGACCAAGGAGTTTAGCAACCTTGTCGAAGGCTTCTCCGGCCGCATCGTCTCGAGTCCTTCCCAGAAGTTGAAAATCGTTATAACTTGTGGCAAGATATATGGCCGATGTACCGCCAGAGACAATAAGCGCAATATAGGGGAAAGATGGTTTTGCCTGGCCAAGAAAAACTGATAGGATGTGACCGGCCATATGATCCACTCCGATAAGTGGAATATTGCTAACGTAAGAAAGTGCCTTAGAGTATGAATATCCAACCAGCAGCGAGCCGATCAGTCCTGGACCTCTGGTTGCGGCAATGAGTTGTATATCGGTGAGCTGTTTGCCCGCTCCTGAAAGTGCTGCTTCGACTACGGGATAGATAGCCTGCAGGTGCTTTCTAGATGCCAGTTCCGGAACTACCCCGCCAAATTTTGTGTGGATCTGGTCCTGGCTGGTAAGCACGTTGGAGAGAATGACATTATCTTCAAGAACCGCGGCGGCAGTGTCATCGCAGGAACTCTCTATACCTAAAATAAGCATGCGGGAGGGCTTCTTTTGTGGTTAAAGGTAATTATTGATTGTGTTACTACTGTTATTCAGAGTAAGAAACGGTCAGTTAAGCGGAAGTGATTGACGGACAATGGCTTCTCTAATTTGATAATAAGTAGCAGACTGTATATCGTGAAAGAAAAAATACCAGCAATTTCTCCTCTTGTCGACCAGTTTTCCCGGACCATATCCTATCTGAGATTATCTCTGACCGATCG
>JBBRDD010000020.1:0-38418 GCA_038204235.1 Desulfobulbales bacterium | reverse complement strand
GGCGGTCATAGCAAAGAGGATCCACCCGTTCCCATTCCGAACACGGAAGTTAAGCTCTTTAGCGCCGATGGTACTGCACGGGCGACTGTGTGGGAGAGTAGGTCATCGCCGTTTTTTATAAAACAAAAGCCCCAGCAGATTCCTGCTGGGGCTTTTGTCGTTCTACAGAGTTCTGTTTCCTATAGCTTTTCCAGCACAGCTCTATCTTCTTTACTCTTTTTAAGAGATACAGATGACATTGAGCACTGTGGCCTTCTGTGCATCAGTTGAACCTGAAATAATCCAGATATTATTTAATATTAGAAATAATTTGTGATATCCTTTTTAAAATACTCTCATTTTAGAAAAGGTTCACAAATTGGCTCTACCTGCAACATACAATCAACAGAAAATATCCGGTGTTCCCAAAGCTGCACTGGAGGTCATAGATCTCCTTGCGACTACCCCATCAAAGGTCCCCTTCGCTAGCCGGGTTCAGGATCTCTCACTCAGTCCGTCTCTTGAACTGAAAGTAATGCAACAGGAAGGCAGGTTACCTTCGGGCTCTCATACACTGTCCTGCGGTTGCCGACAGCTGACAGTTGCCGATGAGAAGGAACTTGCAACAGAAATGCTTCTTCTCCGTCATCGCTTCACTGAACTCGTTTTTAAATCGAGTAAATTCAGACAGGCAGCATTGACAATTATCCAGAATATTTATTTGTTTAGAAACAGGAAAATATTTTTTGGCACCCCCCATTCAGTATCTTCCGAGGAAGAACGGCAGCAGGCACTGTTCCTTTTCAGCACACATCCGTCTACAATATCGCTTTCTCTGGCCAATACCTTTCAGCACCTCATTCTTGCACGGGTCTGGAATCGTATTCTCATCCATACCACAGACAAGGATCTACAAGAGCAACACTATATCGAGCTGCACACTGTTGTCGAAAAACTCAATACTATCAGAAATATTTACATCCTGTTGACGACTGGCCTGGTAAAAAAACTTGCCACTCGGATCAATACTATCTACAAAGAATCAGTCTCATTCGACGATGCCATTCAGATCGGCAGTTTTGGTATTGCCAGGGCTGCTTATCGGTATCATCCATCATCTGGTATTCGTTTTTCAACCTATGCCGCCAACTGGGTATTCAAGGAAATCCAACGCCAATCTCTGGATGGTCGCCTTATCAGAATCTCCACCCACACCGTGGAACAATACAGCAAAGCAACAAAAAATGCAGAAACGGAAAATATAAGCAAATTTCTGACACGAATTGAATGCGCAACGACGACCGGAGATCCTCTTTTTTCTGAGGATGCACCTCTCTCTTCCCTTGCTACTGCCCCAGATTTCTTATCACTTGCAGCAGACCTCGAATCCCGGGAACTCCGTGCAACATTACTGCAGGCCATTGATCTCTTGTTGTCAGAGAAATGTGGAGATATCATTAAGCGCAAATATGGTTTGGCTCCATATCAGGATCAGGAACAATCGGTTGTTGCGATCAGCAAAATATACGGGGTCACGAGAGGAAGCATCTACCAACTTGAGCAAACCGCTTTAAAAAAGCTTCACCATCACCTACAGTCCACGCATGTCTAATGTTCGTCAATGCGGCAATACAGCCGAAAAGCTGAGCAGGATGGTTACACCATCTTGTTGAGTACGCTTGAGACTTTGTCTTCCATTGTCTGCGACCGATCTGTCCTGGTACCCAGTTTCAGAGTGGTTGTGATGCGTGGTGCTCCCATGGCATGTACTTTTTCATGACAGGCTTTTACCGCTGCCATAACCTCATCCCAATCACCCTCGACATTAGTCCCATAGGCATGTAACTGCGTTCTTAAACCAGCTTTTTGAAATATTTTATGGCATTCAACCACATAAGCCGACACAGAGACCCCAACTCCCATAGGTATTATGCACACATCCATAATAACGTTCATGATTCTCTCCTAAAAGTGAAAGCATTGTAAGAATTCTTCATCTCCTTCGTTTCGCAAAGTCTTTAGCATTACTGCGGACGAATAATGTACGTCCTAATGCTAAGGACTTTACGCGCCTGGTACCCCAAGGGCACTTCCGATGGGCGTATATGACGCTTTTTATTTAGACATCTTGAAATTGTTTTTTTTACGAGTTTATCTTTATTGACCAAAGACCGTAAAAAGTATCGGTCTAGTTTAGCATAATATAGCGACATCTTTTTAAAAATCATCACTTCTGGCAAGAACGGCTTGACACTTATGTGTTCGGCTGTAACTATAGCGTGACGAAAATTGTGCAAAGACCTCTCTAAACCTATCAGATCAAGGCAATTCCATGAATTCAAAGAATCCCGCCCTTGCCGTCATCTGGGATATCATTCTGCTTACCCTGGGCTCACTCGTCTATGCGATCGGGGCCGAGGCCATCCTGGTCCATCATAAATTTATCATCGGTGGAATTTACGGAACTGCGCTTCTTGTCTACTATAAAAGTAACCTTCTCTCGCCCGCCATCTGGTATCTTCTCCTGAACATTCCACTGCTGATCGCCGGATGGATTTTTCTCAGCCGACGTTTCTTTTTTTACAGCCTCTATGGAGTATGCACACTGACTATTTTCGCGGAATTTCTGACGCTGGATTTTGCAATTCATGACCAATTGTATGCTGCAATAGCGGGAGGCGCGATATGCGGAGTAGGCGCGGGTATCAACCTCCGATCAAGGGGGTCAGGAGGTGGGTTGGATATTGTTGCCATCATATTGAACCAAAAATTCAATTTCGGTGTGGGCAAGTTCTTCATGCTGTACAATGTTGCCCTCTTCACCTTCGTTTTCAGCCAGTACCAGCCGGATATTGTTATTGCTTCGATTATCCTGACTTTTATCTCCTCAATTACCCTGGATCATGTACTTTCCTTGTTCAACCAGAGAAAAATCGTCTATATCCTGAGTGAAAACTACAAAGACATTGTCGACAAGATCACCCATGAGATGCATCAGGGAGTCACCTTAATTGAGGCAAGAGGAGCTTATTCGGGTCGACAAAAACAAATGTTAATGACAATAACCAACAATCTTCAGTTGAAGCGTATTGAAGAAATAGTGTTTGATTCAGATCCGGATGCCCTATTCATCGTTGAGAATAGTTTCAATGTCATTGGATCTAATTTTGGAAAACGAAAAATGTATTAGTGACTTAGAAAATCTTTCTCTGCTTTTTGAGAAAGATTTTCGTGAAGGAACTTATCCCGCAAATCTTTTGGGCGGGGTTAGTGATGTGTCTTATTTCGTGAAGAAACTTACACCCGTCAAGCGAGTACTTAAAAGAGCCCCGCAAATCTTTTAAGCAGGCTGAGTTTCTGAGAAATTCCGTAAAATGGCTCATCCCTGACAAAGGGATGAGATCAAGAGAAAACAGCAACACTACTCACTCAGTACCATCTATGCAACACAACGAATAGAGTCCAAGAAGGGGCACGTAGCCCCCACCACTATTTCACCTCAGATGATGCTCTTTTTTCAATTCTTCATAAACCAATGTCGAAACCTCTCGGATAACCCGGCTGCGTGAATGTGCCCATTGTCCATAATTGGGCGCTTTGGAACGCCTTTCGATAATACCGACAATGGCATAAGGAAATTGTCCGCCTTTCGTTGTTCTAGGCACGAGTATCCCCATATCGCCAATGAGATGGGCAGTGGATCCGGTCTTGTTATACACCAGTGTCCCTTTGGGAATGGTTGTTCCATGATACAGGCGATCCCGTCCCGGCATGGCCATCAAGCGACGAATCTCTTTGCCTTGCGGCAAATTCTCATTCCAGAGTGCTATCAAAAAGCGGACATAATCGGAAGGGGGGGCACTGTTGAGATACGTACGGCCGCCCGCCGGGATATATTCTTTTATTTCCGCCTTTTTAAATATTTTGCCATAGTACTGTTTCAGGATGGCATCGCATTTTGCCGGTCCACCTACCTGCCGCATGACCCAGTTGGTCGCCGCATTATTACTGCGCTGGATCATAGCTTCCAGTTTTTGCCGGCTTTTGGAATCATACTTCAGTTTTCCGGCGTTGACCTGATGGAAATACGCCAACGCTACAAAAGGTTTAATCATACTTGCTGCCTGAAATTCCTGATCGGCGTTAATATCAATAACACTTTCATTCTTTTCCAGGTCATAGACCATCCACCCGGTGGATTCATCACTGGAAATCCGCCCTTCTTTTCGCAGGGTATCAATATATTGCTCGATAGATTGCTCGAATTTTGAAAAATTCGAGGAGACCACTCCCGATCTCCTTGATGTAACGGTTTTTACTACCTTTGGGGTCGCAACAATTTTCTCGGGAAGCGACTGCTCGGGAAGAGATTTTTTGGTATTAACCGCCGGAATTGTACAAACAAGCGGTTTATCCCGACCGACATCATCAATCAGGCTGGATTCGCCATACACCACTTCATTGTTATTTTCAGGGGTAAGGGACGTTTTAATCTTCTTTGCCTGCAATATTCTGGCATGCTTTTTTGCAATTGCCGTTGTCGATGTCTTATCTCCCCGGTATCGATAAATGAGGGCAAAATTCCCATAGTCGGTCTTCTCAATGAAAAGATTGTTTTTCACCTCTTCACCCAGACAACCATAAATCTGCTGGTATTTCTTTTTCAACGGTTCCTCATTCCGACCCATTCCATAAGAGACGTTATAAAGACTGTAAAAATTCTGTCCCTTCGTGGCATAAGGCTCATCGAAACCGGCTTTATTTAACAGCTCTGCGTGTTTAATGAGTGTATGGGCGACAGTACTGGCAGAATCGTTGCCATCATAGATCAATGCATACTCATCTCCCCGTCCGACTACTCTTAGTTTTCTAAAGACCTTTTCATCAAACACCGTCTCCAATTCGGCTTTATAATCAAGAGCCCTTTCCAGATCCTTGGTCAAGAGGTAAATAATATCGTACTTATCCTTTTTTGCAGCCAATGCCTCGGTGTGCATACTACCGGTTGCTATAACAACCAGAAGAAGGAAAAGTATGAGCGGAAATCGAAAATAGGGGGCATCTGTAAACTTCATAACGTAATCGGTACCTAGCTTGCTTGAAAATTAATTTTGAACGTCTGCCGTCAATTTACTATAGAAACTCAATAGTAACTCAGCTTAGATTGAAATTGCAAGGCAGACTTGACATAACAAGTGCAAAACACATCATTTTTTGTAATTACTTGCTCTTTTTTCACGGAATAAACTCATACATGGCACTTTCCAGCAAAAACAACCCATAAATGTTGCAACAATGTGTTATGCGTCCTATACTGGAGCAATGAACAACAACTGGAAAGAGCGATTCCAGCTCCTCATCGCCAACACGTTGCCTAGACTACAACGAATCATGCACAATCTATCAAGACTCAACAAGCCATGACTTTTTTTGACAATTTTCAAACATCCAGTCTCATTGCCGCCCACAGAGGTTTTCGGGCGCATCATCCCGAAAATACTTTATCTGCATTTAAGGCAAGTGTCGGTCGTTGTCATTTCATCGAATTAGACATCCAGATGAGCAAAGATTTTGTCCCCGTGGTCTTTCATGATCCAACTCTGGAGAGAACAAGCAATGCAAAAGAACAATGCCGTCAGTTGGGCCTGCAATCCCTTAATGTCAGCGACTGGACACTTAGTCAGCTGAAAGCACTCGATATTGGCTCGTGGTTCCTCACAACTGATCCATTTGGCACTTTGCAGAGAAAAGAAACATCGCAGGTACAGCTTTTAAAAGAGATGCCCCAGACGGTGATGACGCTTGAGGAGGTCCTGCGTCATTCTGCATTACGTAAGATACCGATAAATGTTGAAATCAAAGACCATCGCGGCAAAAAACAAAACAACAAGGTAACAGAATATGTGCTCGATGTAATAGGCAGAACAAACTCGATATCCAGAGTCCTTATTTCTTCCTTCAATCACGATTATCTTGTCATAGCAAAAGATTGTACTCCAGCAATATCGACCGCTGCACTTCAGTATCGCTCTCACCCGAGAAATCTTGTCGAATATTTAAAATCTCTGGGAGTCGCAGCCTATCATCCTGCCGACGATATCACCGATGCGCCACTTATCAAAAAGCTCCGTGCCGCCGGACTTGGAGTCAACGTCTATACCATCAATTCCACAAAACGGCAGCAAGAACTTTTTGCCATGGGGGCGACAGCTGTATTCACTGATTTTCCTGCACTGCCATAAATCTGAGTTCAGCACCATTCCAGCCGTCCGGCCAAGCTATATTAAGCTCTATCTTCTTTTTCTCCCTGGAACACTTTCTTCTGTTCAATTTCCTTTGGTTTTATTATAGTTGTTGCCTCACTGATGCCAGGATGCACAACTGCTCCCAGCAATTACGATATGTACTGGCTTAATGGCATAAGAGCCGCAAGGAGAAAAAATGGAAAGCGTGAAAGCCCTAGATCCTGAAATCTATAGTCTAATAAAGCAGGAAGAAAGACGTCAGGCCGACAAGATTCGATTGATAGCGTCAGAAAATTATGTCTCTCAGGCTATTCTTGAAACTACCGGGTCTATTCTCACAAATAAATATTCCGAAGGGTATGCTGGAAAACGCTATTACGAAGGGCAGCAGATCATAGATCAAGTCGAACAGCTGGCAATCAAGCGAGCCATGGATTTATTTGGCGCCGAGCATGTTAACGTCCAGCCCTACTCCGGTTCACCTGCGAATATTGCAACCTACCTTGCCTTTCTTAACCCTGGAGATACTATCCTCGGTATGGCCCTGCCCCACGGCGGTCATCTCACCCACGGCGCTAAAGTGAGCATTTCCGGGCGTTACTTTAATGCACAATCCTACGAACTCGATCCTGCAACCGGACTTATCAATTACGATACCATCCGCCTGAAGGCTTTAGCTGTACGACCAAAAATTATCATCGCCGGTCATTCCGCCTATCCACGAATACTTGATTTTCAAAGATTCAGGGAAATCGCCGACGAAGCAAACGCTCTCCTCATGGTGGATATGGCTCATTTCTCTGGTCTTGTTGCCGGAGGTGTTCACCCGTCACCAGTCCCTTATGCCGATGTGGTCACGACAACTACCCATAAATCGCTCAGGGGTCCAAGAGGAGCAATGATCCTCTGTAAAGCAAAGCATGCCCAGGCAATCGACAAAGCTGTCTTTCCGGGGGTTCAGGGCGGGCCGCACGATAATACCACGGCAGCCATCGCCGTCGCCTTAAAAGAGGCGGCGTCCGATTCCTTCAAGGAATATGCGGCTCAGGTGGTTAAGAATGCTAAAGTCCTGGCGGAATCGCTCATGGCCAAAGGTTTTACCCTGATCACCAACGGCACGGATAATCACCTCATGCTGGTCGATCTCACGAACAAAAACATATCCGGAAAAATTGCCGCCAAGGCGCTGGACAAAGCGGGTATCGTCCTCAACTACAATGCTGTTCCTTTTGACAAACGTAAACCATTCGATCCCAGCGGGATTCGCATCGGTACCCCGGCGGTCACCTCACGTGGATTCAAGGAGAATGAAATGCTGCAGGTGAGTACCCTCATTGAAAGGGTAATTGCCAACCCGGAAGATGAAGCTCTCCTGACTAATACTGCCCAGGAAGTGAAGATTCTTTGCAGTCATTTTCCGGCTCCCGGCCTTGAACATCTCTTTTGATCAAGCGCAAAGCTGTGTCCCAATAATTGGCGACATTAAATTACCCCGAGGGGAAAGGTGTTTTCGTATGCGACGAGCATGATATTGCTCGTCGGCCTGCCACTCCCCTCGCAGCTCCTATTTCTTTTTCGATTTGACTCTCGACAGAGAAATACGGTACCATCATCTAAGCCCGCCAAAAAGCTTTGCGTGACTTTTTATAGTACTCGTTCGTGGGGTCTTCTTTACAATCCCTCCTCGAGGGGGATAAGTTCCTTCACGAAATGATTTTTTGATGAAAAAACAAGAAAATCATTTCTAAGTCACTAACGCTCGTATCCGGTACATTTTAGCCATCATTCACGATCGCCTCAACATGAAGAGTGTAGCTGATCATGTCCTCACAACGCATTGCAGAAATCCAGTCTGAACTCCGGCAGGCGCAAAAACGCATCGCCGAGCTCGAAGAAATTATCGACGGGCAGATTGGCTCCGTGCTGGCCAGCGTGGCCGATCTGTCTCGTTGCGGAGCACAAAAAGATGAATTCGAGCAGAGTAGAAATAAATATCGCAAACTTTTCAACTATGCCAACGATGCGATGTTTGTTATTTCTCTTGATCAAAACAGTCCTGATTACGGCTATTTTTCCGATGTGAATAATGTTGCCTGCAAGCGACTCGGTTATACCCGCAAAGAATTACTGCAAAAGACTCCCATTGACATCAGCCTCGACGATAAATTTCTCGGCAACATTCGATTAGAAGCTCGATTCGCTAAAGAAGGCAACGCCACTTACCAGACAACATATATCAAAAAAGATGGCACAAAACTCCCGGTCGAAGTCAGCGCCCTCCGTCTGACCATTAACGGGAAAGACATATACATGGCCATTGCCAGGGACATTACCGAAAGAAAATACGCGGAAGAAGCGCTGCGAAAGAGTGAACACCTGTATCGGCTGCTGGCGGATAATGTCCATGATGTGATCTGGACTACCGACTCCCAGCTCATCCCGCGTCATGTCAGCCCTTCCTTTAGTCATCTTACCGGTTTTGAACAAAAAAAAGCTATTACAACAATCCATCGGGATATCATTTCTTCATCGCCTTTCACTAAAAATCACTTCCAGTTGCTTGTTCTGCTGAGAGACAGATCTCTGCATTGGGAATCTGCGATGAAAACAGCAAACGGTGATACGATATGGGTCGAAAGTATCGTATCTCCCCTGCCCGACAGTTCAAAACACTTCACTGGTATCATTGGCGTTACCCGGGATATTTCCTCAAGAAAGAAAATAATGATGGAGCTGGAGGCAGCAAAAGAACAGGCCTTCGCGGCAAACATTGCTAAATCTGAGTTTCTGGCCAACATGAGCCACGAGGTCAGAACTCCGATGAACGGTGTTCTGGGCATGCTGCAACTGATGACCATGACCCCACTTGACGACGAACAGTTGGAATATGTAGAAACGGCAATGGCTTGCGGAGAAAGCCTGCTGACAATTATCAACGATATCCTTGATTACTCAAAAATCGAGGCGGGGAAATTGCAAATGACCCCTGAAAAATTCCAGATCAGAGACATTGTCAAACCTTTGCTCATCTCGTTTAAGACCGCTGTCAACCCTCAGAAAGTCAGTCTGTCATGTTCGATAGCTCCGAATGTGCCCTGCACTCTCGTTGCTGACCATGTGCGGCTGCGACAAATTCTTTATAATCTGGTGGGAAATGCAGTAAAATTCACCGAACAGGGTGAAATACTCATTGAGATCAAAACACTCGAGAAAATAGGCAATAACCGGATACTGCTTGAATGCACGATCGCCGACACGGGTATCGGCATCCCCGAAGATGCAGGCGATGAACTGTTCGAACCTTTTACCCAGATAGAATCACCAAGGCAGAAGAAAGTCAAAGGAACCGGGCTTGGTCTCAGCATCGTCAAACAGTTGGTCACCCAGATGGAAGGCACGGTGCAGCTCAAAAGAAACGAAGCTCAGGGTACAACGGTCACCTTTACTGTCGTGGTCGGTATAAGCGAAATCCAGCCGACACCGTTACAAAGACAGCCAACCCCTATTCTGACCAGCCCATATCGGCGTCTGGCCACCCTGATTGTGGAAGACGAACAGATCAACCAACAGATCCTGCAGGCAATTCTCACCAAACTGGGCCACCGGGCGACAATCGCCGGCGACGGCCAATCAGCCCTCGAACTCCTGAAAACGAATCATTTCGACATTATCCTGATGGATGTACAGATGCCGGAGCTGGATGGCCTGGAAACCACAAAAATAATCCGCAGTTCAAAGCAATACCGCCATGTTCGTAATATTCCCATTATCGCCCTCACGGCTTATGCGATGGCCGGGGATAAGGAAAAATGCCTGGAAGCGGGTATGAATAGCTATCTGGCCAAACCGGTTGACATTAAAGCTCTTGAAAAGGGCCTGAAATCCCTGACAGTCGATATGGTCAGACCGGTGCCACCGATCATAAAAGATCGGCAAACAACCACGGACATGTCTCTCGACGCTGCTCTTCATAGGCGGTAATAAGAACAGCTTTCTCCAGGGTCAGGGCGATATCATCGAGCCCTTGCAAAAGACACTCCTTACGAAACATATCAAGATCGAAGGTCAGTTTTTCTCCTGTCGGCAGGATAATCTGCTGTTGGGCCAGATCAACGGTCACCTGGTAAGATTTGCCGCGTTGTGTTTCGGTAAATAGAGAATCGATTACATCTTCTGCCAGCACAATCGGCAAAATTCCATTTTTGAAACAGTTGTTATAAAAGATATCGGCAAAACTTGGCGCAAGCAACACCCGAAAACCGTAGTCCAGCAGGGCCCAGGGAGCATGTTCCCTGCTGGAGCCGCAGCCGAAATTCTCCCTGGCAAGAAGGATTGATGCATTACGATATTTTTCCCTGTTGAGCACAAAATCGGGATTTATCGGCCTTAAGGCGTTCTCCATCCCCGGCTGCCCTTCATCTAGATACCTGAGCGGATCAAATAGATTTGGCCCAAAGCCGGTTCTTTTTACCGATTTGAGAAACTGTTTAGGGATTATAAGATCGGTATCAACGTTGGCCCTGTCCAGCGGCGCGACAATTCCGGTATGTACTTTAAATGGTTGCATTATATTAACTCCACTGACGAATATCGACAAAATGTCCGGCTATTGCCGCAGCGGCCGCCATCACCGGGCTGACCAGATGCGTACGTCCGCCAAATCCCTGCCTGCCCTCAAAATTTCTGTTCGAGGTAGAGGCGCAGTGTTCCCCCTCGCCTAGCTTGTCACTATTCATCGCCAGACACATGGAGCACCCCGGTTCCCGCCATTCAAAACCGGCATCGACGAATATTTTATCCAGACCTTCCTGCTCCGCCTGCTCCTTAACCAAGCCCGAACCGGGCACAACCAGGGCCTGCTTGATTGATCCAGCAACTTTTTTGCCCTGCACAACTGCTGCTGCCGCCCGCAGATCTTCAATGCGCGAATTGGTGCAGGAACCGATGAAAATTCTGTCGAGCATAATTTCAGAAACCGGCTGCCCTTCCCGAAGGCCCATATATTTCAACGCCAGGACCAAAGACTCGCGGGCCGTTTCGCTTTTGGCATTTTGCAAAGTCGGCACTCGACCGGTAATTCCGACCACCATCTCCGGCGAAGTCCCCCAGCTGACCTGTGGCTCGATGGCCGCTGCATCTATTGTCACCACCTTATCAAAGACCGCATCGCTATCGGATTTGAGCGACAGCCAATATTTTTCCGCCTGCTGCCACATCGCACCTGTCGGAGAAAAGGGGCGGTCCCGCAGGTAGTCAATCGTTTTCTCATCAACCGCCACCAAACCGGCCCGGGCTCCTGCCTCGATCGCCATGTTACAGACAGTCATCCGGCCGGCAATGGACAATGAGCGTATTGCCGATCCACCAAACTCAATAGTACATCCCGTTCCGCCGGCCGTACCTATCCTGCCAATCACATAGAGAATAAGATCCTTGGCAGTTACTCCCGGTGCGAGTACTCCGTCGACCTGCACCAGCATATTTTTCATCTTTTTCTGGATCAGGCACTGAGTGGAGAGAACATGCTCAACCTCCGAGGTGCCGATTCCCTGGGCCAATGCTCCCAGAGCACCGTGAGTGGATGTATGCGAGTCACCGCAGACGATCGTCATGCCCGGCTGGGTCAGTCCCTGCTCCGGACCAACCACGTGGACGATACCCTGGCGCTTATCCATCATGCCAAATTCGACAATTTTCTGTTCCTGGCAGTTCAAGTTAAGTATCTCCACCTGCAGTCTCGAAAAGGGATCGATAATGCCGGCAATGCCATTCTTTCGCTCGGCTGCAATAGTCGGAACATTGTGGTCGGGTGTGGCAAGATTTGCACCCGGTCGCCAGAGTTGCCTTCCGGCAAGTTTTAATCCTTCGAAGGCCTGGGGTGAGGTCACCTCGTGCAGTAATTGCCGATCTATATAGAGAAGTGTTGTCCCGTCCTCCCGGTCTTCAACTATATGAGACTGCCATAGTTTGTCATATAGGGTTTTGCCTGCCATTACCTTTCCTCCATCATAGGATGATACATCCGGAATGTTGCGGTACTTTTCGTAACCATGCATGCGGGAAAAAATACAAGTCTACAGAGTCTCAAACCTATAGACTGTTATTCATTTTCATCAGCAACTTTATTCACGAACGGCAGGAATTCAATATCCGAGCCTGCAGACATGCTCTCATCAATTGCCAAAAACCTATTATCTGCTCTTCGACCCAGTGCTCCTAACATCTTTATTCTCTTGACCCGACAACCAATACGAGATAGATTTCAGTGCGGTGCATATACACATTTCTTGTGTCTCTATAAACAAAATCAACCAGTTGAATACAGAAATCTTCACAGAGCAAACCAGTATTTTTTTCTTTGACAAAACAGAGGGAAGGTTTTAATCTAATTAATTAATTGATTAAATACCTGAGTATCTTCATCCCTGAATAGTCGTACATACCGGATAACTAAATGAAAAGATATCTGTTTTTTGCAATTTTCGGACTCTTCACAAGCTGGCTGAGCTGTAGCAATGTTCCTGCCGCCGCAACCATTTCTTCCGGGATTCAGATTCCCCGGGTATGGACAGCTCAGCAGGCAGTAGCCTTTGCCATCGCCGGTAACCCGGACAGCACGGTCGCCCGTAAACGGATGGAGCAGGCAATGGCAGCGGCCACCATGGCCAATGCCTCAGACTACCCCCTGATCAACATCTCCACCGAATACAATCAGACCAACAATCCCATGTATTCTTTCGGCAATATCCTCAACCAGGGTGCTTTTGATAATAGCATCGATTTCAACGATCCCGGCAGAACCGACAATCTCCAGCTCAAGGCCCAGATTAATTACCGACTGTATAATGGCGGCAGAGACCGTGCCGACCAAGCCGCAGCACAGGCGTATATACACCTCACCCAGACCGATATTACCGCTGTGCACCAGCAGCTTGGCTTTGAGGTGGTTAAAACGTTTCAGGCCATTGCTCAGGCCGGGGAAATGGTAACCGTCCGGCAAGAAGCGCTTGCTTCGATCAGCGCGGCTCTTCATGTCGGTCAAGCCAGGTACGATGCAGGAGACCTGTTGAAACAAGACCTGCTCAACTTGGAACTGCAGCAATCACGTGCCGATGAAGACCTCATCCGCAGCAGGCACAGCCTGGAACTCACCAAACGAATCTTCCTCAACCTGCTCGGGCTTCGAGAAGGTGAAGTGCACCTCGACCCTGACGGCGGGCCACAACAGATACTCCCTGAATCCGTTGATTATCGGAATCACCACGCCATAAAACAGCTTGATGCCATGGAACAAGGAGCAATTGCCGAGCTCAAAAAAGCCCAGGGCGGTCAGCTGCCGTCAATAGACGCCTTCGCCAGCTACCAGGTAGATAACGGTTTGGTGCTTGAAGAAACGGGTAATTCATGGATGGCCGGGGTAAAGATGAACTACACCCTCTTCGACGGCCGGAAAAGTTCCTCGGAAATAGTCAAAGCCCGACTGAAACTCCAGGAGATCCAGAGTCTCAGAGAAAAAACAGAACTCGCACTTAATCTTGACATGCAACGAGCCAGACTTGACTATGAAGATGCCCAGAAAAGACTGCGTGTTACCGAAAAAATGGTTGGAGTGGCCACGGAAGCCGCAAGGCTCAGCCGGGCTCGCTTTACAGAAGGAGTCATTCTCGCCTCCGACCTGATCGATTTTGAAATGCGCCTCTCCGACGCGCAAGCCAGACATCTGACAGCGAAAGCCGGTTATCAGGTAGCCATTGCCAATTTGCGCAGGGCTGCCGGACTTGAACAATTTTCCATACGATAAGGGGAAAGGAGATTTGCCAATGAAGCTCAATCAATGGGGTTCCACGCTCCTTATTGTGGCCCTGACCGCTTTGTTACCAGCATGTGACAAAGGTGGCATGCAGGCCGACGAAACCCCGCAGGCTTTGCCGACAGCCGAGGTTTCCGCGGCTCAAGTAGCAAAAAGAGTGGCCGGTGATCAGGTTGAAGTGGTCGGCACAATACAGGCAGTTGAACGGGCTGAGATTTCGTCAAAGATGACCGGCAACATTATCACACTTCGGGTCGATCTTGGCTCGAAGGTAAAACAGGGTGAACTGCTTGTCGAACTCAGCGCGGGAGAAGTCTCCGCCCAGGTCCAGCAGGCCAAAGCCCAGCTCGATCAAGCCAGGCGCAATCTTGCCAGGGAAGAGAACCTGTTAAAGAAAAATGCGGCGACCCGGGAAACGGTTAAATCCCTGCGTGACAGTGCCAGAATCGCCGAAGCAGGATACAAAGAGTCGTTGACCATGCTCAATTACTCACGCATCGTCGCGCCTTTTTCCGGGATCATTACCAGAAAACTTGCCAATATCGGCGACCTGGCAACTCCGCACAAACCGCTGCTGTATATGGAGCAGGAAAATAATCTTCAGGTTCTGACAAACATTCCCGAGGCGATGATCCTCCACATAAAAAAAGATGATCGGTTGTCTGTGTATATTCCATCAGTCGAACTGAGGATCGAAGGTATCGTTGCCGAAGTATCACCGATTGCCGATCCGTCTTCAAGATCCGCTCCGATAAAACTCAATATCGCACCTGACCCGCGGCTTCGCTCAGGACAGTTTGCCAGGGTCACCCTAGCCATGGAAAAAGCCAAGACCTTGACAGTTCCAGTTTCAGCAGTTCAATCGATTGGTCAGATGGAACGGGTTTTTGTAGTGCATGACGACAAGGCACAACTCCGTCTTGTGCGCACCGGAGCAAAAAGTGATGGTAATATCGAGATCCTGAGTGGTCTGTCGGAAAATGAAACGATTATCACGGAAGGCAGTCAGACCCTCCTTGAGGGACAACCAGTAACTATCCAAACCCGGTAAACGAGAAAACAAGCAGGATAATATACCCATGAACTCGCCTTCTAAGCACACGACAGGTTTTGCCGGAGGTCTGGCTCGAGCCTTTATCAACTCCAAGCTGACCCCTTTAGGCATCATCGCCTCTCTTCTTCTCGGCATTCTGGCTATTGTCCTGCTGCCCAGAGAAGAAGAGCCACAGATCAAGGTACCGATGATCGATGTGCTGGTCAGCATGCCGGGTGCCACCCCGAAAGAAGTTGAGGAGCGACTGTCCATCCCGATGGAAAAGCTGCTCTATGAAATGCCCGGAGTCGAATATATCTACTCGACCTCCATGGCCGGCCAAAGCCTTCTGGTGGTCCGTTTTTATGTCGGTGAAAATCTGGAGACGGCAATAGTTCGTCTGAACCAGAAGCTGGCCACCAATTTTGACCGGATACCGCACAGCGTCGGGCAACCAATTATCAAACCGCATTCCATTGACGACGTTCCCATCATGGCCCTGACTTTTCATGGGAAAGGCTATGATCATTACATGCTGCGGCGGGTGGCCGCCCAGGTAGACGACGCCATTAAAAATATCAATGCAGTGGCGGAAACCAAGATCATCGGCGGTACGAAAAGGGTCTTGACTATCCACTTCGATCCGCTGCTGCTCGCCTCGAGAAACCTGTCGCTGACCGAACTCGCCCCGATAATCCAGGCTGCCAACAGCCAGTCCTATTCCGGCAGCCTTACCTCGATCAACCAGCAAATCCTTCTTCAAACAGGCACTTTCATGCACAGTGCCAAAGAGTTTGGCCGCATTGTCGTCGGTGTGTACGGCGGTCGACCGGTGTACCTGAATGAAGTGGCTAAAATTATCGATGGCCCTGAAGAACCTGTGGACTATGTCCTGTATGGAGACAAAAAGACCGAGGGGCAGGAAGCAGCAGTCACCCTGTCGATTGCCAAACGCCCCGGTGCAAACGCAGTTTCCGTTGTAAGAGATATACTTGCCAAGGTAGACAGCCTCAAAGGGCGACTCATTCCCGCCGATCTTGCGGTAAGCGTTACCCGTGACTACGGCGCGACCGCCTCGGATAAGTCCAACGAACTGCTGCTGCATATGGGTATTGCTGTCTTTGGTGTCGCCCTGCTTATTCTCTTTTTTCTCGGCTGGCGCGAATCCATTGTGGTCATGCTGGCTATCCCATCGACGCTTGCCCTCACCTTACTGATTTTTTATCTCTACGGCTACACCCTGAACCGTATCACTCTTTTTGCGCTGATCTTTTCTATCGGTATTCTGGTCGACGATGCGATCGTAGTCGTGGAAAACATCGTTCGTCATCTGCGTTTACCCAGCAGTAAGGGAAAATCCAGGACAACCGTTGCCATCGAGGCGGTAGCCGAGGTTGGCAATCCGACCATTCTGGCAACCTGGGCCGTCATTGCCGCGATCCTGCCCATGGCCTTTGTCGGCGGATTGATGGGGCCGTATATGCGGCCCATCCCGATCGGTTCCTCGGCGGCCATGCTTTTTTCCCTGGTTATCGCTTTTACCGTCACCCCGTGGGCATCCACTCATATTCTGAAAAACAAGACCTCTTCATCAGGCCATGACCAGGAGAACGAGACACCGGACGACTGGTTTACCCGGATCTATCACCGGATCATGGACCCGCTGCTGGCCCATGCAGCATGGCGCATCCTTTTTTTCGCCACCATCATCGCCCTGCTCCTTGGCGCCTGTTCCATGGTCTATTTCGGCCTGGTGAAGGTGAAGATGCTGCCGTTTGATAATAAAAGCGAATTTCAGGTGATCCTCAACATGCCGGAAGGATCAACCCTTGAACAGACGGCACGGGTGGCAAAAGAAATGGCAGACAAGGTCAGACAGGATCCAGCCGTCACCGACTACCAGATCTATGTCGGTACGGCGTCTCCCTATAATTTCAACGGCCTGGTCCGCCATTACTTTATGCGCAGTGGTCCGACGGTGGCCGACATCCAGGTCAACCTCCTGCCCAAAAGCGAACGCTCCCTGCAAAGCCATGATATTGCCAGCAGGGTTCGCCCTCCACTGGCGGTGATTGCCGCCAAGTATGGTGCTGCTATTGCGGTGGCGGAAGTCCCGCCCGGACCGCCGGTGCTGCAGACTCTTGTCGCTGAAATCTACGGTCCCACAGATGCAGCACGGGTAAAACTGGCCAAGGAAGTAAAAGAAATCTTCTCCGCAACCACCGGTGTGGTAGATATCGACTGGTACCGCGAAGCGGATCGGTGGCGCCAGGTCTTTACCGTCGATAAAGAAAAGGCGGCGTTAAACGGTATAACCGAGAAGCAGATCACCAGGGCTATTGAGATCGCCGTAGAGGGCTATTCGCTTGATCTATACCATCAGCCGACTGACAAGGAAGCAATTGATATTGTGTTGGAACTCGCCCCGGAATATCGGGCCAGGGTCGCATCGATCCTTAACATTTCCCTGCGGTCCGAGCGCAACTCCTCATCTCAGCTGGTGCCCCTGCGTGAGCTGGTATCCGTCTCCGTGCAGAAGGTCGAACAACCTATTTATCGTAAAAACCTCAAGCCGGTCATTTATGTGGTAGGCGATGTGGCCGATGTGGTGGAAAGCCCTGTCTACGCAATTTTACAAATGAATAAAAAACTTGAAGAGCTTGATGGTCGAGATTTTGGCGGCAGGCAGCAACATGTGCAGATCTACAACCTGAGCCAGCCGTTTTCGGAAAATGAACCCGCGATGAAATGGGACGGGGAATGGCATATTACCCTCGAGGTGTTCCGCGACCTCGGCCTGGCTTTCTGCGTGGTCATGGTGCTCATATATATGTTGATGGTCGGCTGGTTCAAAAGCTATATTACGCCGGTGGCGGTAATGGCAGCTATTCCCTTCTCGCTCATCGGCATCCTTCCGGCGCATTGGGGCTTCGGCGCTTTTTTCTCCGCCACCTCAATGATCGGTTTTATGGCCGGGGCCGGTATTGTCGTGCGTAATTCAATTATTCTGGTTGATTTTATCGAGTTGCGCATCAGTCAGGGCGAGCCGCTGGCCAAGGCGGTGGTCGACGCCGGAGCAATCCGCTTTCGGCCGATGCTGCTCACGGCGCTGGCGGTGGTCATCGGCGCCTCGGTAATTCTCGCCGACCCGATCTTCCAGGGCTTGGCCATCTCGCTGATGTTTGGCGAAATAGCCTCTCTCTTAATCAGCCGCATGGCAGTACCGGTGCTTTATTTTGTTATCAAAAAACATCAGCACCAGCCGGCAGTGGAGCATGATATCTGATGTTTTGATATCCCTTTATCCCGTAACTGAGTCAAGGATATGACTATGAAAAACGAACTCTTCAACCCATTTGAAGACCGGCAGAGCAGAGATATCCGTAACGAACTGTCGGAAGGACTGGCAGTGGCGGTGGAGACCGGAAACGGAGAAAAACTGACCAAGATTATTGCCGAATTCCGCCAACAGCCTCTGGCTGATTACTATCGAGAGTATCTTGAAGATCGATACGCTCGCTACCAGCAGGCACTTCAACACATCCAGAAAAAGGTAGCCGATCCGATCCAGCAGGGCCTGGTGCTCTGGAACCTGGGACTCTTCTTCGAGGTGCACGAGGTTCTTGAGCACGCCTGGTACTCAGCGCAAGGCAATATGAAACTGACCCTCCAGGCCCTAATCCGAGCAGCCGGGGTATATATTAAGCGGGAATATGGTTTCAACGACGCAGCCGACAGGATTGCCGCAAAGGCTATTCCTGTGCTAGAGGCCAATAAAGATATTCTCCAGGTCTATTTCAAAGTAGAAGATCTCACCTCCGCTCTTAAAAACCGGGATTCTTTGCCGCCCATATTACAGAGGTGCCCCCCCCTGAGAAAAGGGATTTTAAAATAATGTTTTGGGCACTAGCTCGCTGCAACTTGCAATCGATATAGCATATAAGTATGCTGTTGACTGACGATGTAGAAAATCAAGTAACAGCAATGACACCCAGAACTACTAAACATGCCCAATAAGACCATTTCTCAAGAAAATCTTGACAATCTTGAACGACAGATCCACCTTCGCACAACCCAACTCCTTGAAGCCAATCAACAACTGAAGCGAGAAATAGGTGAGCGAAAGAGGGCCGAGCAGATAGCCCACACGCTCTTTCGCATCTCGAACGCCGTCAACACGAGCAAGGATCTCAATGAACTTTACTCCTCTATTCATCGTATACTTGGGGAGATTATCGATCTGCGCAATTTTTATATTGCCATTTACCACAAACAGGTTCGAAGAATTTCGTTTCCCTATTTTGTAGATCAGTTTGATACTGATCTTCTTTATCTGGACCAGTTCAGCGAGGAAAATTCGTTGACAGGTGAGGTAATTCTCGCCAAGAAACCGGTTTTCTTCCGTCAGTCGGACTTGCAGCAACGGGTCGCGGATAATCGCATTATTGGCACCGCTCCCAAAATATGGCTTGGCGTTCCTCTGCAGATCAAGAATGAAGTGATCGGCGTGATGGCGACTCAGAGCTACGAGGATCCACAGCATTTTGATGAAATCGATCTGAATGTCCTTCACTCGGTCTCTGATCAGGTCGCCCTGGCGCTGGAAAGGAAAAGACACGAACAGGCTATAGTTGCCAGCGAAAAAAAATACCGCAATATCATCGACAGCATTGAAGACGGATATTATGAGATAGACCTGAATGGCAACCTGATCCTGGTCAACCAGGCAATGTGTACCATGCTTGATTATAGCGAGGATGAACTCCTTGGTATGCATACCGTCGGGTATATGAGCAAGAAGACAGTCAGGAAGATTAATGAGGCGTTTTCGGCCGTTCTCACTTCAGAACAGCCCGGAAAAGCTGTGGAACTCGAATTTCATCGTAAAGAAGGCAATACTCTGTACGTGGAAACGGTAGTCTCTACCATTCGCGATGAGGATGACGCCCCCACTGGTTTCAGAGGTATCGCCCGGGACATAACCGAGCGCAAGACTGCTGAACAATCGCGCAAAGCTCTGGAAGAACACCTGCAACAATCACAACGCCTTGAATCCCTCGGCACACTCGCCGGTGGTATTGCCCACGATTTCAACAACCTTCTTATGGGTATTCAGGGCAGGACCTCACTTATTCTCAACAATCTTCAGACATCGCATCCACACTATTCCCCCCTTAAGTATATTGAACAATACGTGGAGAGTGCTGCAAATTTAACGACAAGGCTGCTTGGTTTTGCCAGGGGAGGAAAATATGAAGTCCGCCCTGTCGATCTGAATGCACTCATCGAAAAAAACATCGACATGTTTGGCAGAACGAAAAAGGAGATCACCATCTGTACCTCCCTGCACACGGATGTATGGCCGGTCGAGGTCGATACCAACCAAATCGCGCAGGTGCTGCTCAACCTGCTTGTCAATGCCGGACAGGCCATGCCCGAAGGAGGCATTATCTCCATAACAACCCGGCCTTATGTGGTAACGGATACGGACGCCCGTCTTTTTGGTATTTTTCCCGGGAACTATGTGGAAATGACCATCTCGGATACCGGTGAAGGTATGGACAAAGAAACGATACACAGGATTTTCGATCCCTTCTTTACCACCAAGGCGCCGGGCCATGGTACGGGGCTTGGCCTGGCTATGGTCTACGGTATTATCCTCAACCATGCCGGAACGATTTCCGTCAAAAGCAAACTGAATCAGGGAACCATGTTCACCATTCTTTTGCCCGCAACAGATAAAAAAGTTAGCACAGAAAGCAAAATAGCGCTGCCCATGGAAAAAGGTTCTGAGACTCTTCTCCTGGTTGACGACGAACAGATGATCATGGAAGTCGGCCGGGAAATCCTTGCCGTCCTGGGCTACAATGTACTGACCGCATCCACCGGCCAGGAAGCGATTAACACATACAAGAACCACCAGGATAGAATTGATTTATGTATCATTGATATGATAATGCCCCAAATGGGTGGCAGTGAACTCTATGACCGATTGAAGAAAATAAATCCAGCGGCCAAGGTGTTGCTCTCCAGCGGCTACAGTATTGACGGCCAGGCTCGTGAAATACTCAACCGAGGATGCGATGGCTTTATTCAAAAACCGTTCAGTATTTCCCAACTGTCGGTTAAGATAAGAGAAACATTGGACTGAAATTTTTTCCAACATCTATCATATTTCGAGAGTATCCTTTTATAGTATAAGGACATCCCCATGCGCGAAAAAGTGTTCTGGCTTGAAGCAGCCGATAACGAACCAGATGCACTGCTCTGCAATAAACTCAAAACTTTGATTCAGGCGGAAAATCTGCTCGACTGCGTTGCCGCAAACGATATCACCGCGGTAAAAACTCATTTTGGCGAATCGCCAAAACTGGGTTATGCCCGCCCCCTCTACCTGAAAATGCTCGGCGAGGCCATCAAAAGTAAGGGAGGTATGCCCTTTCTTACGGAGACGTCAACACTTTACAAAGGCAATCGAAGCGACGCCATCAGGCATATTGCCCACGCCCACAGTCAAGGCTTTGATTATGCCGCAACCGGCATGCCCATCATCATGGCCGACGGCCTCTTCGGCGACGAGGAATTTGTCGTACCAATCAAGGCAGAGACCTCCACTTCTGTGCATATCGCCGCACTTTTTGCCAAATGTAATGCCCTGGTCATGGTGTCCCATTTTACCGGCCACCTGGCCGCCGGTTTCGGCGCAACACTCAAGAACCTCGGCATGGGATGTGCCAGCCGTAAAGGGAAACTTGTTCAGCACTCCACGGCAAAACCGGAAATTATACTCGATACATGTACCGGCTGCGGCACCTGCGTCACCTGGTGCCCTGAAAAAGCCATATCATTAAATGATAAGGTGGCGGTGATTGATGGCCAAAGATGCATCGGCTGCGGGCAATGCCTGGCCATGTGTCGCTTTGATGCCGTGCGGTATAACTGGGGCGCAACCTATGAAGATCTGCAGAAGAAAGTGGTCGAACATGCCATGGGAGTATGCTCTCTGTTTTCCGGCAAAAGCCTGTTTATCAATGTTCTGACCAGAATTTCCAAGGACTGCGACTGCATGGGTCATTCCTTTGAAAAAATACTCCCGGACATAGGTATTCTGGTATCCAGGGACCCGGTAGCCCTCGATGCGGCCTCTCTTGCATTGGTCGAGAAACGAGCAGGCAAGACCCTGGCTCAACTGGCCCATGATATTCCCTACCGGTTCCAGCTGGATTATGCCAAACAACTGCATTTTGGCAACCAGGACTTTGCGCTGATCAAATTCTAAAGCCCGCTGAACCGCCTTACTCTGCCAGAGGAATCTTCGATCATTGTCCGGTTATCTATCGTAATAAAAAATTTCACACCTCTCCTCAATTCGCCTACTGTAAGCGCCAAATCAGTGTCCGGGACAGGACAGCCCGACGCAGGCCCATACTCTTGTGCGAAGAAAAGGAGAATCTTATGCAAAAGTTTTTATTACTCATCTCAGCCGCTCTGTTGCTGATTATGCCCTTGTCAGCCTCGTCGTTATTGGCTGCTTCCGAAGCCTCCGGTACAATAACCATGGAGTTTGATCTCTCCGGCCACCCATCTGATCAGGAGACAAGACTGTGGATTCCCTATCCCCTCTCCGACCGGGACCAGTTGGTCACCAACATTGCCGTATCTGGAGATTACGCTGAATCGGCAATCTACTCCGACCAAAAATACTCTACCCCCATGCTCTATGCCCGGTGGGAGAAAGGTTCAAGCAGCAGGAAGCTTGTGTTCACCTTCGCTGTAACTCGCCAGGAAGTCGTCAGGAAAGATTTTCCGCAACAGGAAGCCGCCTGGAACCCTGCCGATTATGCGCTGTACCTGGCTCCGACCAGTCTTGGACCGATTGACAGCCCGGTGAAACAACTGGCAGACAGGATCGTCGGTGACAAAGCGACGGTATACAGCAAGGCCAGGGCAATCTATGACTGGATTTGTGACAATATGTATCGTGCCCCGAAGACCAAAGGCTGCGGTCCCGGTGATGTCTGTGCCCTCTTGCAGACACCGGGCGGCAAATGTACCGATATCCATTCAGTATTCGTCTCCCTTTGTCGTGCGGCAGGGGTTCCCGCCCGTGAGGTCTTTGGTATCCGCCAGGGGAAAAAAAATGACGAAGACATAACCACGTGGCAACACTGCTGGGCTGAATTCTACCTGCCTGGCTACGGCTGGGTTCCTGTCGACCCCGCCGATGTCCGCAAAATGATGCTGACCCAGAATCTCCAGCCAGACGATCAGAAAACCAAAGAATACCGCGACTACTTCTGGGGAGCATGGGACGCCTACCGGGTCAAACCGGCTACCGGTCGTGACCTGGTTCTCAATCCTCCGCAAAAAGGTACACCGCTTAATACCTTCGGTTACCCCTATGCCGAGATCGGTGGCAAGCCTCTTGATTGGCTGGATCCGGGGACCTTCAAATACACCATCACTTACCGTCAGTAAGCCGATGTAGAATTTGGTCAAATAACAGGGATTGTCGAAATTCGATGATCCCTGTGGGGTGTCAGACCTATGCGATGGAAGATTTAATTTCCCCAGATTTTACCACAAAAGTACCTCTCCCCATTCATTCACTTCATCGCTCCGACTTCTGTCACATCCCGTAGCCATTCCGGTTGGGCTGCATGATATTCCTCCTCTGATAAACAACAAACACTACCTGTAACGTTTAAGTGCCTTACGTGAAATAGTAATTGCGAGGAGATTCGATATAAACCATATATAGCTATGATACGTCGGCTGGCTAGTGTTTTACCTATCAACAATTACAAGAGGAGAAGCAACCATGCGGAGACTGTTGATATGTACTTTTGTCCTGGTGTTTTTCACAGCCCAGTTTATCCAGGCTGCAACACCCAAAGACACGCTGGTGATGGCATTTAAGATTGATGACATTATCTCCCTTGATCCCGCGGAACTTTTTGAATTCTCCGGCGCCGAATATACCGCCAACACCTATGACCGACTAATCAACTATGATGTAGATAAGGTCAGTGATATTTACGGCGGGGTGGCGGAAAGCTGGACGACCTCCGATGACGGTCTGACATTCGTATTCAAGATAAGACCTGGCATCACCTTCGCCTCGGGCAACACATTGAGTGCCGAGGATGTGGTATTCTCCTTGAAACGGGTCATTCTGCTCAACAAATCACCGGCTTTCATCCTGTCTCAATTCGGCTTCAGCCCTGAGAATGTCGACAAGACCATTGTCAAAATCGACGACAGCAACGTGCAACTTGTCATCGACAAAGCATATGCCCCAACCTTCCTGCTCTACTGCCTCACCTCCACGGTTGGTTCGGTGGTAGATATGAAAGAAGTAATGGCCCACGAAAACGATGGCGATATGGGTTCTAACTGGCTCAAAACCGCCTATGCCGGGTCGGGTCCCTACAAGCTCAAAACCTGGAAACCTTCTGAGATCCTCATTCTTGACAGCAACGCCAACTACTGGGGCCACAAATCGGAACTGAAACGGGTAATTATTCGCCACATAACTGAATCTTCCACCCAGCGGCTACTCCTGGAAAAAGGCGATATAGATATCGCCCGAAACCTTGGACCCGACGATATAAAAGGATTGGCAGACAATGCTGACATAAAAATCCGCAGCCGGGCCAAAGGCGCCATATGGTATCTGGGTTTGAACCAGAAAAATAAATACCTGCGGCTTCCGCAGGTACGCCAGGCCTTCAAATATCTGATAGATTACCAGGGAATGGAACAAACCATCCTGAAAGGCAAAGCGACTGTCCATCAATCCTTCTTACCGGAAGGTTTCCTCGGTGCGTCCAATGAAAGACCCTTCACATTAGATGTTGCAAAAGCAAAATCACTGTTAAAAGAAGTCGGCCTCGATAAAGGTTTCACCGTCACCATGGATACCAGAAACAACGAACCGACGACGTCAATGGCCCTTGCCATCCAGGCAACACTGGCCCAGGCCGGCATCAAGCTGGAAATAATTCCCGGTGAAGGTAAACAGACGCTGACCAAGTATCGCGCCCGAACCCATGATATTTACATCGGCCGCTGGGGACCGGATTATATGGATCCGCACACCAATGCCGACACCTTTGCCCGCAATCCTGACAATTCAGACGGTGCCAAAGCCAACCCGCTGGCCTGGAGAAATGGTTGGGATATTCCGGAGATGACCAAAAAGACCGATGCCGCCTTGCTGGAAAAAGATACCGAAAAACGTGCCCAGATGTACTTGGAATTACAACGAGAGCACCAGCAGATCTCTCCCTTTGTCATGATGTTTCAGGAAGTTGAAATCATGGCGAGCAGAGCCAATGTCAAAGGGTTTGTACTTGGACCGGCCTATGACAGCAACTTCTATCAGTACACAACCAAATAAGCGGTATAACCAGGACCTGTCTGCCTTTTTTGGGCAGACGGACCTTGGTCTTTTTGCCAGGTTGACAATTTTACTATTCTTTAATCGTCCACTATAAATGCATCAGCTGTTTATCATAAGGCGTGTTAAAAAAGCTGCCGACCAGACGGTGCGGCTCCTGATCATGGTGGCCATCACCTTTTTCGGTCTGCTGTTTATCACCTTCCTTATCGGCAGAGTGGTTCCCATCGACCCGGTCCTGGCTGTTGTGGGAGATAAAGCCTCGCCTGAAGTTTACCGGCAGGCACGCCTGGCAATGGGGCTGGACCTGCCTGTCTGGCAACAGTTTTTCATCTACATCAAGAGCGTTCTGCACGGCGATCTCGGCACCTCGGTGCTGACCGCAAAACCTGTCCTGCAGGATATTCTGCGGGTATTCCCGGCAACGCTCGAGTTGGCCGTTATCGCAACATGTATAGGCATTTTCGTCGGCATCCCCTTAGGGGTATTTTCCGCGGTAAATCGAGGCAGTCTTCTTGATCATATTACCCGTGTTATTGGCCTTTTGGGCTATTCACTGCCCATTTTCTGGCTGGGACTGCTGGCGCTGATAGTTTTTTATGCCAAGTTCGATCTGCTTCCCGGGCCGGGACGAATTGATGTCTTTTATGAAGATATCGTTGCTCCTGTTACCGGCATTATGCTGATAGACTGTATCATCGCCAGGCAGTGGGATATTTTCTGGAACGCGCTGGCCCACATTATCATGCCGGCAACCTTGCTCGGCTATTACAGCATGGCCTATCTTTCCCGGATGACGCGATCGTTCATGATTGAACAATTGCGGCAGGAATATATACTGACTGCCCGCGTAAAAGGCGTTGCCGAATGGCGGGTTATCTGGGGGCATGCTCTGGGCAATTGCGCGATACCGCTTATCACCGTTATCGCGCTGAGCTTTGGCACACTGCTCGAAGGATCGGTGTTGACTGAAACGGTTTTCGCCTGGCCCGGTCTCGGTCTTTATCTTACCAAATCATTACTGAATGCCGACATGAACTCGGTACTCGGCAGCACGATCGTCGTTGGAACCATTTTTTTAGGGATCAACCTGTTCGCGGATTTTCTGTACAAAGTTTTGGATCCCCGGGCCCGCTGACATTGGTTTATCCAGTATTTCCTGACAGATATGACAAAACCGAATCCACATTCAAACAGCACCCGGCAATGGCAAAAATGGTTGCTCAGCGACTCCCCTGCATCGCCATTCCAGGCGGCAGCCGGCCGTACCTACCTGGGATTAGCTGAGTTTGTGACAAATCGCCTGGCGGTATTTGGTCTTTTGATCATTATAGCTCTGATCTTTATTGCTCTTTTTGCGCCGCAAATCGCACCGTACGACCCCTTAATCACCAATCTTATGAATCGGCTGCAGCCCTTGTCTACCGCCCATTATTTTGGTACCGACGAAGTAGGCAGAGATATTTTCAGCCGCATTGTCTGGGGATCCCGGCTGACGCTGTACGTTATTGGCCTGGTCGCCATCATCGCTGCGCCGGTGGGAATCATAATCGGTACGGTGTCAGGCTATTTCGGCGGTCTCATCGATACCATCCTGATGCGAATTACCGATATCTTCCTGGCCTTCCCAAAACTTATCCTGGCCCTGGCCTTTGTTGCCGCACTTGGCCCGGGAATCGAGAATGCCATTATCGCCATTGCCATCACCTCGTGGCCACCCTATGCCAGGATTGCCAGAGGAGAAACGATTACCATCAGAAATGCTGATTTCATCAAGGCCATCCGGCTCCAGGGCGCCGGGCCGATACGCATCATTACCGGTCACATAATGCCGCTCTGTATGTCCTCACTGATTGTCCGGATAACGCTCGATATGGCTGGGATCATTCTGACCGCCGCCGGACTTGGATTTCTCGGCCTGGGCGCCCAGCCGCCTTCACCGGAATGGGGCGCAATGACCTCCACCGGGCGGGCCTATATTCTCGATCACTGGTGGCTTATCACCATGCCGGGCACAGCCATTTTTGTCGTCAGCCTGGCCTTTAACCTCCTTGGCGATGGGCTGCGCGAAGTTCTCGATCCCAAAAGTGACAACTGATGGACAACAGCGGACACCTCCTCCAGGTCGAAGACCTCAATGTCTCCTTCCCTTCTCCCAGGGGAGAAGTATGCGCGGTAACAAATGTCAGTTTCTCCCTTGGTCATGAAAAAATCGGTATTGTCGGTGAATCAGGCTCCGGGAAATCGGTTACCGGCCGGGCGATCTTGCGCCTCTTGCCCCCCTATGCCCACATTCAAGCAACAACAATCACCTTCAAGAATCAGGAATTACTTTCTTTTTCCGAAAAAGAGATGCGCCGGATCAGGGGCCGGGAGATTTCGATGGTCATGCAGGACCCGAAATATTCGCTGAACCCGGTGCGAACAGTCGGGGAGCAGATCAGGGAAGCGTATACCATTCACCGCAAGGTTCCGCGGCAGCAGGCGCGCCAACAGACCCTCGATATGCTCGCCGCGGTCAGGATCAGAAATCCTGAGCAGGTGTATCGTCTCTATCCGCATGAAGTATCTGGCGGCATGGGACAGCGCATCATGATTGCCATGATGCTCATTCCCGAACCCAGCCTGCTTATCGCCGATGAACCGACATCTGCCCTGGATGTTACGGTGCAACTCCAGGTGCTGGCAATACTGGACGACCTGGTGAGCCAGCGCGGCATGGGCCTTATTTTTATTTCCCATGATCTGGAGCTGGTGGCATCCTTTTGCGACCGAATCATTATCATGTACGGAGGACGGATCATGGAAGTTGTCGATGCGGCAAACCTGCACCAATCGACCCACCCTTACACCAGAGGGCTGCTGAATTGTCTGCCGAGAATAGCTGGCGATAAAAAAAAGCTTCCAACCCTGAAAAGGGATATCTCCTGGCTTGACGCCGATTTTCCAACAACAACCGGCGGGGCCTGACTCTATGTTGCATGTGGATAATCTTGATGTCGTTTTCGGCCATGGCCTGGACCGGAATCATGCGGTCAAAAATGTATCGTTCACAGTTACCAGAGGGGAAAGTTTCGGGCTGGTTGGCGAATCAGGTTCCGGCAAATCAACGGTGCTCAATTGTATTGCCGGGCTCCTCACTACCTGGCAAGGCGGAATTGAGATTGACGGTGCGAGGCTCAGTCACAAGAGGCACAAATCATTTTACCGCAAGGTGCAGATGGTTTTTCAAGACCCCTATGGGTCTTTGCATCCCCGGCACACCGTTGACAGAACACTGAAAGAACCAGTTGCCATACACCGTCTGGGCGATGCCAACCAGCGAGTCGCCAAAGTTCTGGGTGAGGTCGGTCTCGGACCACAATTTCGTTTTCGCTACCCGCATCAGCTTTCCGGCGGCCAGCGGCAAAGAGTGGCCATTGCCCGCGCCCTGATTCTCGAGCCGGAAGTCATCCTGCTGGATGAGCCGACATCGGCACTCGATGTATCCATCCAGGCAGAAGTTCTTAACCTGCTCCAGGATATCAGCAAAAAACGCAAGCTCACCTCTGTTCTGGTCAGTCACGATCTGGCTGTTGTCTCCCATATGTGTGATAACATCCTGGTAATGAGCCAGGGAGCAACGGTAGAATTACTCAGCTGCGACCAGCTCCGGAGCGGCGATATCAAACAGCGCTATACCAGGCAACTCCTCGTTGCCAGTAAGGGTTATGACCGAGCAGCTATCGATCAGTTTCAAGATTACTAGTACCTTATGGAACATACTATGGATAAAAAAATTCTAGATCAGGTGGCGGACATTCATCGCCGGGCCTTTACCGTCGATGCCCACTTTGATTTAACCTATGAAGTAGCCAATCGACGGGAGCGTGGTCAAAAAAATATTATTGAGACGAGCTACCTCCAAGATTTCCGGGCCGGCGGTCTGGATCTTATCGTCTCCGCGATCTTCATCCATAATTTTTTTCTGCCGGAGATGGGCCTCAGGCGAGCTCTGGACCAGATCAGTTACCTGCATGACGAAATTGATGAATCCCCAGGAAAATTCCGGCTCTGCTGCACGACAACCGAAGCCCGTGCAGCCCGGTCTGCCGGTGAAATTGGCCTTTTTCTCTCCCTGGAAGGGGCGGATCCACTACAAAACGACATACAGCTGCTGCGCATCTTTTATGAACTGGGCGTGAGGGGGCTCGGCCTGGTCTGGAGCCGGCGCAACTATGCGGGAGACGGAGCTTTTTTCAAAAAGACCAGGGAAGGTCACAAAGGAGGATTAACGCCTTTCGGCGTGGAACTGATAGAAAAGGCAGAGGCACTCGGCATGTTTATCGACGTCAGTCATATCAATGATGAAGGTTTCTGGGATGTTATGTCAGTTGCCACGAGACCGCTTATCGCCTCCCATTCAAACTGCCGGGCACTTGCGGGGACCATGCGGAACCTCAGCGATGAACAGATTGAAGCAATCGCCCAAATAGGCGGCGTCATCGGCATGAACTCCATCAATCAGTTCATCCGAGCAGGCGATACGAACGCCACCATCGACAATTTCATTGATCACGTCGATCACATCGTCAAGAGAGTCGGTATTGCCCATGTCGGCATCGGCTTCGACTTGTGCGACAGTTTCAAAGACTTTCTCCAGGTAGAGAGATCACTTGATAGCCGTGATGTCATCAAGACCCATGCAGGTCTCGGAGAATTTACCGCCGGACTGATTAGACGGGGTTATAACGACGGGGAAATTATCGCTATCCTGGGCGGCAACTTTATGCGTGTCTATTCTGAAATTCTTGGCTGAAACAATGATTCTACAGAAGATCTCCACGGTCTGATCATGGAGATCTTCTCTTTATCTCGGCAGCGTTTTAACAAACTCAATAATTGATTTATGAAGAAGCTCCGGTCGGTCCTGGCCCACATCGATAAATATTCCGTGCACATCAATGGTGCCGATATAGAACAATCGCTGGCGACTTATCGCCAGAATCGTTTCATGGTGGCCATCGCCATCGCGATCGTATCTGGCAAATCTGCCATTCGTCCAGAAATCCAACACTTTAGTATCAAGGTTGGGATCTGTATATTTACCATCAGCATAGACCCCCGCGACATCCCCACTCAGATAAAGTCGGTATCCACGCTGTATCACCGCGATATCATCAGGTGATAAATTGTACCCGGCCTGAGCCAAAGATAATTGGCTGAACATAGTGATAAAAAATGCTAATAAAAATGCCTTATTTTTAAACATCTTTACTTCCTTTGCGTAATTCAATGTAGTTATCCAGGTAAATATTTTTTTTAACCGGACCAATGGGCCGACAAGTTAGCCATAAGAATACTTGAGATTGAAAAAATCGTAAACGTTCTCAAGCATGTTCGTTGAATCCATTCACTTGCACATTAAAAAATGTGTTCCCTTTAGAAAATTATAGTTTATATTTCGTATACTATAATTAACATTCCATAGAGAAATAATTGATGACAGATAACGCAAAATTTGATTTTTCGGTCATTCGAACCCTCCGGACAAAACAGGGACTCACCGCAGAGCAGCTTGCGCAAAAAGCCGGTATGACAAGGGCGACAATTGCGAAAATCGAAAGCGGCGGTGGCAATCCGACCCTTGATACTATTCAGGCGCTAAGCAGTGTTTTCCATCTGTCATCAAGCGAGCTGATCAGGCTCGCTGAGGTGGCCCGGTGTGAAGAACCGGTGGTCAAAGTCTTTCAGGAAAAAGGAATGGACGTCAATCATATCTGGTTTCCCAATTTTGAGATCTTCCACATCCGTGCCGGAGTCGGTCTCGAGTATCTCGCAAATCCAGAATATCATGAGAATACCGCTGAGGTGTGTCTCATTCGTTCAGGCAGAGTCAGGGTCGCTGTTGCCGGGCAGTTGCATGAATTGGGACCGGGCATGGCCATGCGCTTTAGGGCCTTGCAGGAGCACAGGTTTGACATAATTGAGGATGCTGAGTTTTTCTTGATGCACCATAACTGAATATAATTTTGCGGCTGATTGAGAACCGCGGATCACCGCGGTTAAGCCGACTTTGTGGTGTCCGATTGCTAATACATTCTTTCACTTAACCGAGGACAAGAGACATGAGCAAAGACTTAAGAACCGAAATGGAGTTATTTCACAAGGAACTTCCGGGCGTAATGACCGCTTTTCGTGGGCTGCATGAAGCTGCTGCCGGTGAAGGTGTGTTGAGTGCAAAAACCAAGAAGCTTATGATGCTGGCGGTCTCGGCGGCTCTTCGATGTGAACCCTGTCTTCGCGAACAGGTTAGAGGCGCCCTGGAATTAGGTGCCAGTCGTGAAGAAATTCTGGAAACTGCGGGGGTTGCCATCCTGATTGGCGGTGGTCCAACAGCCGCCTACTGCTCCCTCTATCTTATGGATGAGCTGAATAAATAATAAAACCATGGAGGCAAACATGAATTGTGATAAATGTGGAATGACCGTTGCGTCCGGTGACGAACGAAACCATCAAAACCAGACTTTTTGCGAAGATTGCTACATGGTTGCCCTTTCACCGATGAAAACCTGCGATCCATGGGCAGTGCACAGTGCCAAAAATTTTGAAAAATGCACCGGGGAAACAAAACATCTGACCCAGGTACAATCAGAGATACTGCGAATTCTCAAAATGGAAGGTTCGCTGGAACCAGTTATATTGCTCGATAAGCTTGGCGGCAATATGCACATTGACGAACTGAATCGTGAGTTTTCAACGCTGCGGCATATGGAAAAAGTCAAAGGAGAAAAACAGGGCCAGAGAGTATTATGGCGGTTATGGTGATCATAAAATAGGACAAAAAAGTGATGGGGATTGATTACATCACATATCGAACCAAAAATATTTTACAAGAGGTAACGTATCATGTTCGAAACAGTTCTTGTTGAAATTACAGATAAACATGTCGGCATTATAACCCTTAATCGTCCTGAACAGTTAAACACGTTCACCAGCCAGATGGCCGGGGAGCTTCATGCCGCCCTCCTCGCCATGGAAGCAGACAATAAGGTTCGGGTTATCCTCCTTAAAAGTTCCGGTCGAGCCTTCTGTGCCGGAATCGATGTAAACGAACTTACCGGCAAATCGGCAACACAATATCGGGAGTGGATAGAATGGATGGAAAATCCTTTGGTGACGATTTCCACCATGAAAAAACCGGTAATCGCCCAACTGCAGGGCGTCGCTACTGCCAATGGGATGGGACTCGCGGCAGCGGCAGATTTGGTCATTGCCTCAGAACGGGTCAAAATGGGCCTTACCGCAATCAATGTTGGTCTCAACTGTGTTGGTCCGATTCTGCCCGTTGCCCGATGTGTCGGACGCAAAAAAGCTCTGGAGTTGCTTCTTTATGGCAATCTGTTAAAAGCCCAGGAAGCAATGGAACTCGGACTTGTCAATAAAGTCGTCGCCCACGAAGAACTTGATGCAGCCGCCCTGGCATGGGCGGAAGACCTGGCGCAAAGAAGTCCTCTTGCGGTGCAGATTGCCAAAAGTGCTTTCTACCAATCAGAGGATATGGATTATCAAAAACAGTTTCAGTTTATGAACGAGGCTTTTGCGAGGCTGTGCACAACCGATGATGCAAAAGAGGGAGTTGCCGCATTTTTGGGTAAGAGAAACCCACAGTGGAAATTACAGTAGGTGGCGAGAATCCACCATCTGTTCCACAGGAAATGTTTGCTTTCTTTTGCGTCGCAGACCTAACAGCTGATCGGTTGTGCCCGCGAGTTCGTCAGTTCAACCATTGCCCAGCGAGGAAGACATCATGGGAAAGGTTATTCATCAATCGTACATCACCATTACCCGCGAAAACGGACCGACACGTATCGCCCATATCCGGGGATTTGACCAACCGGTATACTACGGCGTGCATGGTGGAATTAAAAAATTCTACAATGTCGAACCAGAAGAGGAGCATGCCGCCACTCTGGACCATCTGGTCGGCGCGGTCGGCGGGTGAATGATGGGTACATTGGCCACGGTGCTGGCCAAAAAAAAGATCCGAACCTTCCAGGACCGCTATATGGCGACGGTTACCGGCGATATCGAGGACGTCAACGGGGTGCTGAAGATTGTCCGTATTAACGTGCATTATAATTTAAAACTGCCGGCGGATAAACGCGCAGACGCAGAAGAGGCCTTCAACAACTACATCACCCTTTGCCCCGCCGCTCAGAGCGTGATTGAGGCAATCAAGATTACCCATGAGCTGGAGATGGCGGACGAGACTTGAAGGTCGCAGCCTGCGAATCCAAAGTGCCAGGGACCAGTTCCGCAAGAACAACGGCTGATATAGATATTCAATGAATGCCGGGAACCGTTGCAATACCCTCTCGAACCGACCTGAAAAATAAATCAAGCCGGTTCAAGAGGTGTCCTAAGCTTCCCGAAGCACGCCAATCAACTCAGGCGCATTGCCTTTTCAGGGCAGATCTCCTGGCAGCAGAAACAGGTAATGCAGGTGTCGGCATCTACTACTGGAATAGAATCCTGCATGGTGAGCGCAGAAACCGGGCAATGTTCTATGCAGGCCCCGCACGCAGTGCATAATTCCGGATCAGCCTTGGGTTTAACATTGATCTTGGCATTCATTAACTGCTGAATTGCCTGATTCCCCGCGATCGCTTCACCACCCAGAGGCGGCAGCTTAAAATTAGCCAGAATCGGCATGACACCGTCTATTGTAATAGTATGCACATCGAAATCGCCAAGGCCAAGGGCCTTGGCCTTCTGCAGAAAACGCAGACGGGCCGGATCAACACCCATCATCCTGGCAACCACCGCATCGAGCGCAACTGCATTATCTGCAGCAAGAATCACACCGATTTCCCGCAGTTCGGGTGAAGCCGGACCATTACCCTCCATGCCCACAACGGCGTCCATGATAAAAAAATCCGGCACCCGCAGACGGAACACCTCGACGATCAGCTCATGAAATCGCTCCGGTGTACCCGCCAGCTGGTGCAGTCGTGCCTTCTGGGCACCGGGCAGGATGCCATAGCTGTTTTTAATGGCGCCGGTCATAACAGTCAGGCCATGGGTCTTAAACTTAGGTAAACTGATAAAGATATCCGCGTCCATGATATCTTTTGAAACCCCTACTTCGGGCATGAAATCAGGATTAAAGGCAAGGTGCTGGGTGGTGTCGCCGAGGTTTTTATAATATCCTTTTGCCGCCTCCATCAGACCGGTTTCTTTAAAACTGTTTTCATTGTCACCATAATTAAATAATCCGGGATTGTCGCCAACAACAATCTCACGTGGTGACAATTCCTCAACTTTATCAATTACCGCGCGCAGCAAGGCCGGGTTGGTCACGATATGTTCTTCGGCCTTCGATGTACGAAGGACATTAGGCTTAATCGTCACCTTTTTCCCCGCAATATTCTGAGGGAAAAGCTCAAAAGCCCGATCAACCGCTTTTCGACAGTCGGCGTACGTTGCCGGATGTATCATGACTCGATGCATAGTGCCTCCTCTTTGTACCATTAAGCTTTTGACGGAGAAAAAATGTTGCGCTGAGTACGTCTTTTCATTTAAGAGTTATGCTGTAAATTACCATGAAACCTGAGAAGGAACACAGCAATTTAATCCGGCGCATACCGCCCCTCGAAGAAGAAAGGAAATGACTATGCAAAAATATTATATAATGACCGCCTTTGGCCAGGATCGAGTCGGCATCGTCGCCGATGTTACCCGCCTGCTTTATGAAAATGGTTGCAACCTCGAAGATACGGCCATGAATTTACTGGCCGATGAGTTCACCCTGAACCTGCTCTTTTCCTGCACGCAGGATAACATTGAAGAGCACTTGTCGCGTGAATGTCGACGGCTTGAACTTGAAAAAGGGATTTCGGCTTTTGTCAGATCGTTGCCGGCACCACAGAAAAGTCCAAAAAAGAAGTACAAAACCAGTACCTTGCATATCGAAGGACTGGATCAGGCAGGAATTGTCTACAAAACCAGCAAATTTCTGGCCGAAAAGAAAGTAAACATCGTCCATCTCAATTCCACGGCTCAAGCTTCCCCTGAGAGCGGCGCCCTGCTGTACCGAATGGACATCCATATCCAGATCCCGGAAGACATCTCGCTTGATCTCCTGGAAGACGATTTAAGTATCCTGGCCGATGAACTGCAGGTCGATATAAATCTGTCGCGCTAAACAGACAAGGCACCACATCTTTAACGGCTCTACTGTTTGATAAAAGTATTCTCCTGCAATTCGGCAAAGGTCCTGTCCAGTTCTTCTCTGGTATTCATGACGATAGGCCCCCGCCAGGCGATGGATTCACGCAGAGGTTTGCCGGAAAGTAATAAAAATCGAAGCGGCCTGTCGCCGCCACACACATGCACTGCATCACCATCGGCAAAGAGGACCAGCGTCTGGTTGGCGACCGCTGTCTCATTTACCCGCCCCTCTCCGCCAATCACGTAAAGAAAGACGGTATATCCTCTTTTGGTATCGTGGGAAAATTCTGTTTGCACAGGAACCGTGCAATCCAGATATTCAGGATCAATTATTATATCGGCCGCCGGCCCAGAAACTCCACCTGCCGAGCCGGCAATGATCTTTACTGTGGTCCCACTTTGAAGGGTCACTGCGGGAATATCCGCCGCTTTGATATCCCGGTAACGGGGATCCATCATTTTGTGACTTGCCGGCAGATTTGCCCAGAGCTGAAAGCCGTGCATGGATCCATTGCCGTCCCCCTTCGGCATTTCCTGATGGATAATACCACTGCCGGCAGTCATCCACTGAACATCTCCTGAAGAAATAACTCCCTTATTCCCCAGGCTATCGCCATGCTCAACATCACCCTTCAACACATAGGTAATAGTCTCGATCCCTCGGTGTGGATGCCAGGGAAATCCTGGGAGAAAATCTTCAGGCGTATCCGAACGGAAATCATCCAGCAGGAGAAATGGATCAAAAAGCTTCGTTTCGTTAAACCCAAAAATCCTCCGTAACCGAACCCCCGCTCCTTCCGTTACATTTTCACCTTTAAATATTTGTTTGATCTCACGTCGCATTGTTTTCTCCAATCGCAAATTAAGAACTACTTTGTTGTGATCTGTCTGTTTTAGAGACAAACCAAAGAACTGTATTGACCGAACTCTCTAAAAAGGATGAAACATATACTTTCTACCTGTTCGCACTAAAAATCAAGTATATCAAGGTTTGGGGAAAACCCATCTAAAAATTGCCCCCCATCGCGACAGGTGCTTCACCACCAATCTTGATGATAAAGCTATAGTCGACCCGCTTATTACCGAAATCAGTGCGATGCCCACCTGCTTGACAAGGTCATCGGGAGCCAGTAAATTCTAGCCTCATACTGACAAAATAATTCTGCGAAATTACTGGAATTTACCCGATAAAAGGAGAGACCACGTGATGCCCGATAACTATCATTTCGAAACCGGTGTTTACCGGCCCCCCAGCGAGGGAGGAAGCGCATCTCTTCTTGTCAGGTTTACCCGGAACTGCCCCTGGAACTATTGTACTTTCTGCGCCATGTACAAAGCAGAAAAGTTCCAGCTGCGCCCGCTGGAGGAGATCAAATCAGATATCAACGCGATGGCTGCCATGGCCAATGATCTGAAATCTGAATCCATCCGCCTGGGCTGCAACGGCCAAATCACCCGGGAGGCTATTATGGCCCTGGTTGACCGCGCCCCTGCTCTCAACTCTCACCAGGGAGCGGGCATGCTGATCCAATGGCTGGTTGCCGATGGAAAAACCGCCTTTATTCAGGACGGCAATTCTTTGATTATGCCTCCCCGGGACCTGGTTCAGGCCTTGATCCATTTAAAATCCACTTTTCCCACCATTAACAGAATTACCACCTATGCCCGGGCACGAACCATCGCCCAGAGATCCCCGGAAAATCTGCAAGCCATCAGAGCAGCCGGACTGGACCGGGTGCACCTTGGCCTGGAAACCGGAGATGACGACCTGCTCAAGCAAATCAAAAAAGGAGTAGATGCCCAGGGACACATAACCGGTGGCCAAAAAGCCATGGCAGCAGGTTTTCAGGTTTCAGAATACTGGATGCCAGGCCTTGGCGGCAAAGAAATGTCTGAACAGCATGCCCGCAACACAGCCCGGGTTCTCAATGAGATCAATCCACACTATATCCGGTCCCGACCCTTTCGACCCATTCCCGGCACCCCGATTTCCGATCAGGTTCAGGCAGGGAGAGTAACTCTTCTCACCCCAAGAGAACAGCTGCTGGAACTGAAACTCATGATATCAGCACTGGACGTCACCTCAAAGGTTTGCTTTGACCATGCGGGCAACCATTGGCGCACCCCCAGCGGCAATCTGGTCTTTAGCCATGATTATGAAGGCTATCAATTCCCCGTCGACAAAGCAGAGGTATTGGAACGAATCAACCAGGGCCTGACCTTTAAGCAAAAAACCAAGGGACTTTTCCCGCTGCGCTGACGTTTTCCATTTTGCCAAGTCGCAACTCTGTCGAGAAATGGTTGTTTTATTTCGATTGTGGCGGTACATTCCATGTCATTCTCAGGGCAGGGTGTAATTCCCTACCGGCGGTAATTTCCTGTTGTAGAGGATAAGCCCGCGAGCGCCTGTTGGTAACAGCAGGGTCAGCAGATCCGGTGAGAATCCGGAGCCGACGGTAAGAGTCCGGATGGGAGAGAAAACGGTTGAAGGCCAAGTACTTCTGCTGGAATGCATGGAAAAAAGGCTTGCCTGCTCTTAAAGGGCAAGGCGTGTTTATGTACGATTTTCCTGGTGCAGTCCGCGAAAGTATCCTGCCTGAAGCCCAAGAACCGACAGAGGGTCGGTTTATTCCCGTACGCCCTGATTCTGGTCACTGAGCCTTAAGGAGGCAACCATGAATCAGACCCCAGGCAGTTCACTTTTATCCCGCTTTGGTAATCCCCAGCAACGAATAGA
>JBBRDD010000019.1:0-38639 GCA_038204235.1 Desulfobulbales bacterium | reverse complement strand
TAATTTTTCAGCGCAGAACTGCCGTTCCTTTCATGACATTATTCATTTCTGCCATGAAATGGCAGTTGATGAGTTGGCTCATTTCCAGGAACGACGTCCAGGGCTGAGTGGCATTCGCACGACACGGCTCCATCTGCCGGCGCAGATGGAGATCAACCTGCTGGATATCGGTGGAGGCCTGCCGGATGGCTCGGTGCAACAACCGGGGCCCGCCGACATTCTCTCGGAACCGTTTGCTATTTTTATTGATGGATTACTGCATCCCCAGGCTACAGGCGAGGAATTGCCAACACTTGGCTTGCGTGATATAATATCTTCCATTCCCAGAACATCACGACTCAGCAGCGTATCTCCTGAGATGTCCGGTAATAACCTGGCTATCATCAGCCAGGAATATATGAATCTGAGTCTGCGGCTAGGCTACCATTTCAGTGTCATTGATGCCCATCTCGCCAGCGACCGGCACCGCAATTACATCTACTTCCGGTTTATTGGCGGCCTTGCCGACCAAACCAGACGTGCAAGACGAGCACTTTTTATCAGCGATGTTCTGGGAGCCATGGACTTCAAGGTCTTTTGGAAAGGAGATCTGGTTGTCGGCCGGATGAAATTTGAAGAAAAGGATGTCCTGCGCTCGGCTCTTTTTGTCCTCGGAGCCCTGACTACCTACTCCCGGCAACGGGATACCAGCCTCTATAGCGATGAGTTGGGCCGAGAACTCTTTGATCGATTTGCTGATACCTTTCTCCTGCCTTTCAGCAAAACATCGGCGACTCACCGCAGCCTGCGCACCGCGGCCGAATCTAATCCAGCGGGCAGACTGAGGAAATCGCCAGTCTCCTTCCCTCAAGGTCAGAAATTGGGAGAAGAGTCATGAAATGGGTCAATCCTTTCCGAAAAGCCATTGAAGCCTTCCAAAATAATAAAGAACAGAAGGAAGCTTTCGCCATCCATAACCTCAAGGCTCGTTATCATGCTTTCCGTATCTTTCTCGAAAATAACGGCATTGCCCTGGAAAATATTGCCCAGATTGACACCCTGCTGATCCGGGGAGAGAGCGACGAGGTGCGACGGCTGACAACAGAGCTTATCAGCACCACCGCTGAGCTGGTCGATGGCCTCAACCTCCTGTCAAACGATGCACACTCTTCGCTCTACCGATTTCATGGTCAACTGGCGGAAAAGACCCTCGCTCACCTTGACCGGCTGCAGGATAAAAGGCGGGATGGGTATTGTATTCCGCTGGACACCCTGCGCAGAGACGCAGCTGGAACAGCTGGAACAAAAGCTGCCAACCTGGCCCGACTGCGACGGCTGACCTTGCCGGTTCCCGACGGATTTGTCTGTACAACCGCAGGGACCAGGCGTTTTCTTTCCATGGAGACACTTGCCGCGGATATCCGCAGACTGCTGCGGGACATGGACCGAGGCCTGAGTGATCTCAACTTCGCCGCCGACCGTATCACCAGAAAAATTCTTGATGCACCACTACCGGACGACCTGGCCCAGGACTTGGAAAACAATTACCATCTCCTTGAGCAAAGGATGGAGCCGCAACCGGGAAAATCGTCTTCTCTTGCTATCTCCGTACGCAGCAGTGGGGTATCCGAGGATGGAGTAGAACGCTCTTTTGCCGGACAGTACACCTCGATTCTTAATGTCATTGGCAGCCAATCACTCTTGGTAGCCTACAAGGAAGTTATAGCCAGCGGTTTCAGTGCCAGAGCCATTTCCTATCGAGTGAATGCGGGCCTCCCTCCTTTAGATATTGACCTCGCTGTTCTCTTCCAGGTTATGGCGGACGTCGACTGCGCGGGAGTCCTTTTTACCGTTGACCCCTCGGAACCGGAAAATGGCAGGATGCTGATCAGCTGTGTGCCGGGACTTGGTACCCAGGCAGTAGGAGGCTCATCACCGGCGGATCTTTACCGGCCCCGACGCTCTGTCCTGCCCATTGAAACAGAAACAATTAAAGACACGGGAAGGGTGAAGATCCACGACATTAACACTATCGAAGCGGAAATCATGGACCAAGCCGAGATAGGAGTCAAAACTGTCCGCGAGGTGGCAAAAAAAGAGGGCGGAATCGAACTGGAACAACTTTCTGCCGATGAAGCCAGTCAGCCGTTGCTGGAAGTGGCTACCATCTATGACCTGATGCGGTATGGGCAACTTCTGGAAAATATCTGGGGCATGGCCCAGGATATTGAATGGGCATTTTCATGCACCTCCGGCTTATCGCTTCTCCAGTCAAGACCTCTCAGGCTCGCCGCCAAGGGACGTCGTAATCCCTCCCACGATACGGCGAAACGCTTGCTCTCCGGTACCTGTGCTTCCTCCGGCAAGGTCATCGGCTGTGTGCGCATTGCCCTCTCCCTGGCGGATCTTGTAGCCCTGGATAAAGATAGGCACAATGAGCTGGATCAACAGCCGACCATCCTCGTTCTCTCCCAAAGCATTGTCGATGCCTCGCATCTCTTTGCCCAGTGCAGCGGCGCCGTAGTGGACATAGGTAATCCGACGGATCACCTCTCCTGTGTTGCAAGAGAACTTGGCATCCCCATGCTCACCGGTACACGGAACGCTTCCACAACCCTGGTCAACAACCAGTGGATCATACTCGATGCAGACGATGGAACGGTACGCGAAGCCCCGGAATCAGTGCGCGAGGCAGCCTTCAAGGCATTTAAGAAACGAAAGGAGCGGGCCAAGGGCAAAACAACTGATCTGCTAACCAGCCTGCGAGCAGAAACCATCTCCCCTGAGCGGGAGGCCTTACGCAAACTCATTGTCCCGCTCAATTTAACAGATGCCTACGGTTCGACCTTCTCCATACTCGAATGTCGTTCTCTGCACGACATCATACGTTATTCCCACGAAATGGCCGTGATGGCCATGTTCGATACCGGGGACATGGTTATGGATTTTGCGGGCAGCCTGCTGCGCCCTCTTGACATTGGCGTTCCTTTCTCCTTTTTGGTCATCGACCTTGGTGGAGGACTGCGCAGGACAGAAGAGAGTTTTCTCAGAAAACAGCTGGCCTTCCACAAACCTCTTGGTCGGGAAGATGTCCTCTCCATTCCCCTTGCAGCACTGTGTGACGGGCTGATGACTCCTGAGCTGAGCTGGCATTCCAGCCCTGATGGTGAAGCAATGGGCAACATCATGTCTCAGACCATGTTGAGTGGTCGAGGACCCAGGCCAGCCGGGTCCTTTAATTACGCCCTGGCGGCCCGGGACTATCTCAACCTCAACGCCCGTGTTGAATTCCATTTTGCCATGCTGGATGCGATCTGCGGTCGGGATACCCATGCCAACTATATCCGTTTCCGTTTCAAAGGGGGAGGAGCAGGCCGGGAACGGGGCCACCGCCGCGCCCTTTTCCTACAGCACGTTCTTGAAAAAAATGGGTTTTACACAAAAGTAATAGAAGACCTTATCACCGCCACTCTGACGGGGGCATCAAAGGAAATCGTCCATGAACGGCTCATTATGATCGGACGGCTATTGGGTTTCAGCAGATTTCTTGACGGAATAATGAACGATGACGCCACTTCGATTCAACTGGCAGAAGAGTTTTTAGCAGGCAATTTCAGCACAAGAAATACAGAAGGCTTTTCAGGCATGAAAGAAACGGAGCGCCGGTAACTCTACTGCTGACAGCATATTGCCGTACACCGCACCAGTATCAATACCAATACGGTCGTCCAGAAGCAGAGGTGAGGCAAAGGGAATATGCCCAAAAACAATAACGGTATCGATATCAGTCGGCTGGTCCTGGGCTAACCGTCTACTGGAAAGCAACCCAGTCTCCATAATATAACGCTGCATCCGCCCCTCCGACTCCTTCATTGGACAGCGAAGCATCTCTTTGTTAATATCGGCGTGAATAAAAAGATAGTCATCTTGAAGGTGGTAAAACTTGAGAGAATGGAGAAATTCCCGATGCTCCAGCGGGAAACAAACAAGACCGGTGAGGGAATGTACCCTGGCGCCATAGCTCTCAACTGTTGCCTCAACCCCCATCCCCCGAAGCGCCCGCAGGGAGTCCATATGACCGGAGGCACTGTATTCAAGCAGCTCTTGTTCGTGGTTACCCTTGAGAAAATGGATATCTGCACAGCTCTCTTTCAGCTCAAGCAGAATATCGAGCACAGCTTTTGTGTCCGGCCCACGGTTGATATAATCTCCAAGAAATATCAGCGTATCCCTTTTTCGGTCGAAGGGTATGCGACCAAGCAGTGTTGTTAGCTGCGTAGCGCAGCCATGGATATCACCTATGGCAAAGATTTTTCGCTGGGACACACTCTTTTCTCCTAATAACCCGTTTTTTCTTGCATTTCTCCTAATACTATCAGGCAAAACCCCACAAGAGAGTATTCTTTTTAATGCTCGCTTGACGGGTGCTCTGAGTACTCAATAAACGCCTCATATTCTGCCTGTATCAACCCTCTTCCCATTGCTTCCACCTTAGCGCAATATATCTCAATTTCAGGATGATTTGAGCGTAACTCCACAAGCTTTTCTCGATGGGGCCGGTAGAGCTTTTTATAGGCCTGCAGGCGGTTTCCGAACCAAGTGATACCCAATGCTGAGGCAACCAGAGTGCCAATTGCCCAATTGTCCAGATTCTTATAATGATGCGTATCAAAATAGACCGCGAATACGGCAACACCCACACTGAGACATGCCCACATGAGGAAGAAAGCAAACCAGAGAGCATATTTTTTCCTGTCACGGAAGATGTCCGGGTCAGGTTGCCCTGGTATTTTAATTTTCATTTCAGTCTCTAACCTCTTTAATCTTCGTGGAAAAGTAACCCATTTCAGCCCAGGAGTGTACTACAGCTTTCCTGAAATAACAGGAATAAAAAGGGAATCAGTCTGAAATTTAATGGTGTTCTGGAACTACCACTCAATGCAGTGCCTTGCTCCTGAAAATCCGCAACAAAAAAACAAGGACTCTGAGGAGTGTTTTGAAACCGGGAACTTAAAGTGACCATGAGATATCGAACGCAGAGAGACCTTCGAGGTACTTATCCCGCTTATCGGGGTTTAACTATTTTAATAGTAAAACTCATCGTTTCAGACCAGTTCGGTGCTAAGTTATGAGAATATCCGCGCAGCACCGACCGGAAAAACTATCAGGGCGCCAATCGTTCGATGACCCACTGGTTCAAATCAGCTGCCTTAGTATAAAGAAACCGGTCATGGAGACGGTTTTTTCTTCCCTGCCAAAACTCGACTTCATAGGGTTCTACGCGGTAACCACCCCAGAACGACGGCAGCGGCACCTTGCCTTCACCAATTTTTCTTTTCATCTCGTCAAATTTCTGCAACAACATCTGCCTCGATGACAAGATGTTGCTCTGACTAGAAACCCAGGCGGCCATCTGGCTTTCTTTTGGTCTGGTCATAAAATATCTGGCGGATTCAGCTGTCGATACCTTGGCGGCGGTTCCATTAATCATCACCTGACGCTCCAGATCAAGCCAAACAAAGATGAGACTGACCTTGGCATTTTCTTTTATCTCCCGGGCTTTTCTGCTCTCAAAGTTAGTAAAAAAAACAAAGCCCTTCTCGTCATAGTATTTCAACAGCACTGTTCTCTGATGCGGCTGACCGCCACTGCCCACTGTGGCCAGAATCATCGCTGTTGGATCGGCGATTTCAATTTTCTGAGCCTGCTCAAACCACTCGGCAAACTGCATTACCGGATCACTGTTCAGCTTGGCACGAGACAAGCCTCCCTTTAAATATTCCCGACGAAACTGACTAAGATCCACAATTCCCCTCTCTTATAAAAAGAAATCGTTCACCGGAACAGAGCAGGTGACCGCATTTTCCTGATCAGGAACCGTTCAACCAGTACTCCAGGCTCGTTCAAGCAGGCCGCCATGCTATAGTCAGCTAGGTGAGGAGGCATAATCGGACGAAAATGGGGCGCTGGTGAATGGTTACCATAAAAAAACGCGGGTGCCGCCCATAATCTGCAGCAGCACCAGCGCAAAGTAACTATTTGATAATTAATTAATTAGTTAAACCGACGACATCAATAAATCTTCAGGAACGCTCAACACAACAGATGTTGATTCGTGACGACACCATTACACTTCCTTGATGCCTTCCAGTTTCCAATCCTCAGTTCCAACCGATCGGGCCCATGTCCATTCTTCGTTGAATTTGACGGGTGTTGTCATACTCCCCTCAACCAGCTCGCCGCTTTTATCGTCCACGGTATAATCAAGCAGGTTGGCGGAAAAAAGCACCGTCACGAAATCTTCCCGGCCGTCACTGCCCGCCTGGACTATCTCCAGATTACGAACAGCTATGGATTCCAGTTTATTGATATGCCCTTTCCTGCGCATTTCTGCAAAGTGATTGGCATATTCGCCGGCCAGCTGCTCGCCAAGCAGATGTCGATAGGAATCCAGATCCCTGCGCATCCAACCGGCCTGCACCTTAAAGAACACGTCAGAGGCTACTTCTGTGAAATGTTTTGGGTCAAAATCCCTGTCGTGCTCACGAATCTGGTCAATGCCGTCTGCCGTGAGATTGCCGCCGATGTCCGGCGTAACAGGCGGAGGCTGGGCGCTGTTGCCGAACGCACCGCTAAACATATTCGAAGGACTTTGCGGTCCGGGATTCTGCTGATAGGTCTGATAGCCATTCTGCGGTGGTTTGGTCGAAAACCTTTTAAACAGAAAATAGGCAATTCCACCCAGAATCAGCAGAGGCAATATGCCCATGCCCGAGCCACCGGCGCCGAACATGGAACCGAAAAGCATTCCGCCAAGCGCTCCACCAAGCAAGCCGCCAGCCAGACCACGACCAAAACTCCCCCCTCTTTGGGTCGGGGCGACTGGCCCCATGCTTCTGCTCGGAGTCCTGGGAGTCATTTTGAAGGACCTGCCTCCGCCGAAAGACCTGGCGTCAGCGTAATCGGCGCTCAATCCAGCTTCCAGTAAAGTAAAGGCCAAAAAGAGCATGAGTATCGGTGCCAATTTTTTACAAAATATCATCATATTTCACATCCTGTTGATTTTTCTTAACCGATCATCTACAAACCAGGGCTACAATATAGTACAACTTTGGCAAGATGCCAGAAAAAGCGAATTTTTATTAACAATGATGAATGTGATTACCACTAAACCTCAGCTATATGGGGATATGAGGTGCCCTTTTCACGGGACGCCATCAAAGGAATCTGCATGCTGATCGTCCACCCACCACTGACCAAGCCCTGCGAGCCACCGGCAGCGCTTGCCTACCTCTCAGCAGCGCTTGTTGCTCATGGTCACTCATGCACGATCTGCGACATGAATATCGAAGCTTTGCATTTCCTCTTTAATACAGCGGAGCCAGCTGAAGATACCTGGTCAAAAAGGGCGCATAAACATCTGCAGCAAAATATCTCAGCATTGCAGACGCTAGAGACCTACAACAATACCGACAGATATCGACGGGCAGTAGCGGATATCAACCGCATCCTGGAAATGGCGGGAAAAGAATTTGGCCTGCAGCTGTCACTGGCCAATTATCAGGACGACGCCAGATCCCCTTTGAAAAGCGGTGATCTGGGCCTGGCCAGTAAAGAATATTCGGCCAATATTTTTTATCCCTATTTCAGTAAAAGACTTGAGGAATTGCTTGAATCTGACAATTCCGGACACATTGGTTTTTCGTTGAACTACCTTAGCCAGGCACTGTGTACCTTCGCGATGATCGGCTACCTGAAAGCGCGGCACCCGAAAGTGAAAATCATTGTGGGTGGCGGCCTGGTTACCACCTGGTTGAGCCAGCCGCGGTGGAGCAATCCTTTTATCGGGCTGGTTGACCACTTTATCGGCGGCCAGGGAGAGACCCCGCTTCTGAACCTGTTGGGAATGCAGCGAAAATCCGTACACGTACGACCGGATTATGATGGGCTTAAGAACAACAGCTACCTTTCTCCCGGTTTCGTCCTTCCCTACACGAGTTCCTTTGGCTGTTTCTGGAAAAAATGCAGCTTCTGCCCGGAAACAAGCGAAGATAACCCCTATCAGCACATCCCACCGAACACCACCATAGCCGACCTGCATGCCCTGACTGCAGCAACCTCTCCTTCCCTTATTCATCTTCTTGACAATGCGATAAGTCCATCAACAATGAAGGCCCTGGTGGATAATCCACCACCTGTGCCCTGGTATGGTTTTGCCCGTATTGATACGCTGCTTGCCGATGCAAATTTTTGTCGCCGCTTAAAAGATTCGGGCTGCAGGATGCTGAAACTTGGTCTCGAATCTGGAGATCAAGATGTTTTAAACAGGATGCAAAAAGGGATCAACCTGGAACTTGCCGCGAGAGTACTGAAAAATCTGCAGGATGTTGGTATCGCTACCTATGTGTATCTACTGTTTGGTACGCCTTCAGAGGGGCCTGAAGAAGCTAAGCGAACACTCAGCTTTGTGGAAGACCACTACCAAGCCATCACCTTTCTTAATCTGGCAATCTTCAACCTGCCCGTCTGCAGTCAGGAAGTATCGAGCCTTGAAGTAGCTGATTTTTATGAGGGCGACCTGTCAATCTATCGCAGTTTCGTCCACCCAAAAGGCTGGAACAGGGGTGAGGTACGGCGTTTTCTTGACAGCACCTTTAAACGTTCTCCGAAAATTGCCAATATCCTCCGCCACGATCCACCATTTTTCACCTCAAACCATGCACCATTTATGAGTCTGTTGCATTACTAGGATTTTGGTTCGAGATCAAGGCATACTAAAAAGATAACCACCGGCATGCAGATGATATCGGAGTCTGCGCTTACCTCCGAGGATTATTTTTTTCACATAACCAAGGTATCAGGCCAAAAGACAGCAAATCAACGGGCTCATTTATGAAGGAAACGATAAGGGCTGTTCCATTCAAAATGATGGCAAAAATTGACTAATCCGGTAAACCGTGACGTAGACAACCCCTCCCTCTGGTAAAGAGGAAGACCGCCTGGATTCTTTGCAATCCCCCCTTGAGGGGGTGCTCTTTTTAGTCCCCGTGCTTTACGGGGATAAGTACCTTGGGAACGAATTGTTTTCTTTCAAAAAAACAAGAGATAAGCGCAGACTTCGAAATATTTTATAAGGTACTAAACTCTCAAGGTTGGTCGCTGGTCACGGCTAGACCTAACTTTATCGGCAGGCTTTACAGTTTGACTCTGTTTTTTCTTCGGCTCTTTTCCATAGAGATCCGAGCAACTAAAGAAAACATACCAATCGCTTCGAATAGTTTTTTTAACCAGATCTCCAGAAGTGGTACGATGCCCAGAACTACTCCTTGCCCGCCATTTAGCGACATTCTCTGATGCCATCCCAACAAGGTGAACAGCACACATGCCTAATATAAATTCAGCAAACAATATTGAAGGTTCCATAATTCACTCCTTTTCTGTAAGAATTCTCTGATCCTCTTTCTCAGCTTACGTTACATTTCCGTTCTCTTTCAGACATTGCTTTTAACTACCTGAACTGGGCAGGTTGCAAGAGCAGCGACCCGCTCAATCACACTGCCTAGAAGGCTGTCACTCACACCGGAATAGCCCCCTTTTGAGCCCAAAATTATATGCTGAATATCGTTTTTTTGAGCATAGCCTATCAGACATTTTCCGGGAGAGGCTTCCTGCAACTCGGTCACGACACGTAGCCCAAGCCGTTCTCCCTCCCTGGAGAGAACCTCTAAAGCTTTGAACCCCTTTTGCCTGGCGTCTTTTAACACGCCGTAACGGAGACCCTGCTCCGTTGATACATCGATAGCAGTAACTGCATGAACCTCACTGCCGTAGCTCCCGGCCAGGTCGAGTGCTCGCAATCCAGCTGCTTTACTTGCAGGAGTTCCATTTATACCAACCAGAATTTTCCCAAAACGAATTTCCGACATTTCCGGTACAAGCATGACGTCGCAGGGACTACCGGCAATTACTTTCGAGCTCAATCCCCCGAACAACACCAGTTCTACTTTCGAACGCTTTGCATTGCCAAGAACAATCAGGTCGACGCCTCGTTCTGCTGCAACTTCAACTATTTCCTCACTCGGTTCACCTGTTCTATGAATGGACTGAACCTCGAATCCTAGGGACGCTGCATAGGATGCTACATCCTCAACACTCTTCCGAAACGGTTCACTGAGCTGTCTATTTGCATCTTCAATTTTCAGACGGCTCATATTCCCTTCATATTTGGGTGTCACACCGACAACCAACAATTTTGCACGCATTGATGACGACAAAGCCAAGGCCTGTTTGAAAGCTGATCGACTGACATGGGAAACATCGACAGCTACCAGTATTGACTCCATCATCGCACACATGTTTGTCCCTGATTCTGTACTCTTGCAAGTGGGTTCATTTCACTCTTTGTGTTGAACATGTTCACCAAGATTATCGCAGCTCCCGTCATACGCTGTATTTTATCAGCTAATCCCCGCAAAGCCCGGGGACTCTTTTCAGTACCCCCTTGTGGGGGATAAGTGCCTTGGTGGTCAATTAAATTTCCCATTTCAAAACACTCCTCATATTTCTTGTTTTTTGTTGCAGGTTTTCAGGAGTAAGGCACTAATAATCCGTGCATGATTTTTTTCTCCTGTTGTGCGGCCAAACCTTATGCTCCTGTTTGAACCCGTGGCTTGGTATCCGAATGTTTATCAACGACTTTAGATTCTTCAACCTTCTTCACAGCCGTAGCCTTTGGGCCTGCGATTCCAAGAGCAGACCACAAATTACTGAACAGAGAACCATGCATGTAGAAGAAAACAAAGACTGCGGCCACAGGCAATAATGTGTATATCCCACCTTTGGTAAAATAATGCATGATCGTCTCTAAATTGGTGAAAACTGCGGCATAAAGCGCTCCTGTTATTGATCCAAACACAAGCGTTTTCATCCAATAGCTTTTTTTGTTTGCCGATGCAGTATATCTTTCTTTTGGTAACTTTTTGTTTGCCTCGCGATTCTCAATCATCTCTCCCGTTCGCGAATCAGTGCAAACGATGTTGAATACCGGGACAGGTGAACCAAAAGCCGCCTCTTCAATTTTTATTCCCTGATCAATAAGTACGAACTCAATTCTCTTTACAATACGGCATAATCTGCTGATTATTTTACTTATTTTACCTGATTCCTGGACATACTCAAATTCTACCCCTCTGACAACAGCCTTCTCTTTAAATTCAGCGGCGTTTTGCTCAATTGCTGAAGCAAATTGTTTGTGATACACGTCACCGTTGCCAAAAAGTGGGGAAGTATTTACATAAGTGGCCAATATCTTGCATTTCATCCGATCAGCTACGTTGACCGCATAGTCCATCACCGGTTCAGCCAGCCGACTCCCCCTGGTCACCAGTAGGATGCAGGACTGTTTGGCCAGACGGCACTGTTGCGAAACATCGTCGGCATCGTCGCTCTTAGACCTATGCAGAACCGTTAATGGTGTAACGTTGCGATGTATTTTCTCATCCATAACCAACCTTTTGCCTTATCCACTCATCTTTGAATTATCTTACGTTTTAAATCAAAAACTAAGCCATCCTCTCGAAAATTTTAGTTATTTTAATTTCGTCAAGAAACTTACACCCCTCAAGGGGGTACTGAACTGAGTCCCGACTCATTTCCTATTTATCGGGGCTAGGGACTTTGATACCTCCTTGTAAGGTACTGAACTGAGTACCTCACAAGGAAGTATCATATAGAATTTCAACTTTCTTCTCGTATTACCGGGGTGTTGTATTTATATCGTTGGTGAAACTTCTTTTTATCAACCGACGGCCTCTTGTGCGGTTTGCCCCTGTTTTTCTGCGCGATCCAAAAGCATTCCCTTAACCATAGCGGCAGTAATTATAATACCTGCCACTCCTAGAGCCACCATCAATGCCCAGAAACTTATGCCATCGAGAGCAGTATGAAGTTGATGCTGCAGGCGGGGAATAATATCCAGGTCAGCAAGATAGAGGGGTACTTTGGCTCCTCGTGAAACAGCAACAATCAGCATTACTGCTGCCATAACCAGCTTAATCGTATAATCCTTAACATAGGTCGTCCCAAGTGCCCCCAACTGCACGCCGATCAGTGATCCCGCCAGGATGAGCAAAGTCATACGAATATCTATAAGACCGGCTATCCCCCACTGAACTGAGCCCCAGGCGCCCATGACAAAGGCTACAACAAGCTCGGTAGCACTGGCAACCATGGCAGATGCACCAACCACATAAATCATTCCCGGCACGCCGATAAAACCGCCCACCGCAATGGTTGCGGCCAGCATTCCGGTAAAGAGACCAACAGGAACCGTTATCCAGGCAGAAATGCGCACTCTAGCCACTTTAAATTCCATCATTGGCCAGAGCTCAATTTTTTGAAGTCTCAAGGCGAGGTTAGATGTTTTGGCCTCGGTTGCTTCTTGATTCATAGTTAAAGCATCACGCAGAATGTATCCACCAACAATGGCCAGAACCAGCACAAAAACCACACTTACATAAAGATTAGAACCTGCGTTGCCCCAATGATTGAGGATCATCTGTTGAATTTTAATACCGATCTGCACACCAATAATCGCGGTTACCGCCATCACCAGGCCAAGCTTTATATCGACTTGCCCGTATTTCCAGCGCTTATAGGCACCGACCATGGCCTTTGGAAATTTATGGCACATATTGCTGGCCACCGCCACCGCACCTGGGGCTCCCAGAGACATCATCGCAGGAGTGAGAACGAAAGCTCCTCCGGAGCCGATGAACCCAGAAAGCAGACCTCCGATAAGCCCGATGATAAGAAGGGCAATAACCTTGGTGACGGTCATCTCAAAAAACATCAACGAGATGTCTTTGATCACATTTGGTCCAGCATTGGGATCAAGGCTGACCATAACTTTTTTATCAAGGACTATCTTGTCGATGTTCACATCCGGACCAATATTCAGGATTCTTAAATCGTCATGTCCATCAACTTTTATAGTTACGGTTTTGGCCGCTGGATCAAGCTGGGTAAAAATACCTTTCATCACGTTTTTGGGTGGTGGGCCACCTGCATAGGCATTGTGTACCAGTAGGGTTCCTATCAATACTGCCATTAAAATAGTTAGAAATTTCTTCATGAGTTCACTTTCTCCTGCTTGCGGTGATAGGTTATGCTTCCTGTTAGAATCAAGCTTTCTTTGGCTCAAGCCCCAGAACGCTGAGTAAATTACTGGCGAAAGCACCGTGCACAAAAGAAAACAAGAAGGCTGTGCCCACGGGAAGCGCTGCGTACCATCCACCCAAGGTAAAAGTATCGGTAACGAGCTTCATGTTGGATAATAACAGGGCGTAAGCACCTACGGACATCGCGCCAAAGAGAACCATTTTACCAATTGGCTTTTTCTTGCGATAAGCAGTTTGGGTCGCTTTTGTTGTGGCCGTCGTTTTACTGATACTACCGGTCGTCGATTTGCGAGTGGTTTGGTGAACTGACAACTGAGTTTGATAAGAATCATTTTGTCTCATTTCCATTTCTCCTTTAGAATGACTAGTAAGTTATTTGGTATATTTTCAGCCAACAGGCAATTGTGTAGAAGAGATGATGTCGAACCTTTCCTGGAAATATTGCAATCTTGATGCCAACCTTTAATGTCAATATATCTCATTTATTACAGATAGATAGAGAACTACCGATAAAGGTGATTTTTGTTGCAATATGCAACAAAATATCGATCGATTATATAATATATTCAAAAATATTAGTTTGTTAGCTGGGTATTTTCTGGATTTCTCTATGGTGTTGCATAAAGCAACCTGCGTTCATCCTTCAGGACCTGAACAGGTGGGGAATTCAACACGCACTCCAACCGGAAGACAGCGTATTTATATTGTTGTTATTATGTGTTTTTTTTACACTTCTTAAGAAGAATTCTGTCCGACATAAACTGATTACAAGCTGAACACCAGGCTTTAGGTGTACGAGACGTTACATTATGCAACAGTCTTTGCGATTACCTCTGCTTAGCGAAACAATATAAATCATATATTTTCATACAGATAGACGATTTAATGACAGATCAGAAAACCATTCCCCAAGACAAATCTATCCAATCCCGGCAAACGGGAAATAAGCCGGAGGTCACTTTAAGCTTCAACTACGTCAACGCATCACCGACAATCCTGATGAGATCTGTAGAGCTTTGTCCCTGGATTTTGGCGGACAACCACTTTCATCACAACATAAGAGTACTTTTAGATAAAATATGGTAAAAGTAACTGGCAAAAGAATGCAGCTGTTTCACCCGTAAACACGAGGACACAGATCATGTTTTTCAGAAAAACCCCAAGAAATGAAGATATAGTTCCTGAAAAAACGGACCAGGAAGACTCTCCTCTGACCAAATTGAAAAAACAGATTGATGAGGCGAATCTCCCCCAGCATGCCCTGGATGCAGCCAATAAAGAACTGGCAAAATTGGCGACGACCGATTCCGCTGTCGCTGAATACTCTGTTGGTCTCAATTACATTGAGCTGATCAGTTCCCTCCCCTGGAACGTGTCTACGAAAGGAACTCTCGACATGGCCCGGGTTCAATCTATTCTTGCAGGTCGACATTGCGGACTAGCCCAGGTCAAGCAGCGTATCCTTGAATTTTTGGCTGCTAAAACATTACGGGGCAGGGTTAAACAAAATATTCTTATTGTCGATGATGAAGAGATAGCCAGGACTAATATGGCGCATGTCCTCAATAAAGATGGTTACGCCTGCCAGACTGCTGAAAATGGTCTTGTTGCTCTAAAAATCCTGGCGATAGGGGATATTGATCTCATCATCAGCGATCTGAAGATGGATCACATGGATGGACTTGAGCTACTGACCGAAGTCAACCATAGCTACCCGGAGATTCCGGTCATCATGGTGACAGGCTTTGCCACCATCAATTCAGCGGTACAGGCGATGAAGAATGGTGCCGCTCACTATCTTGGCAAACCCGTCAACCTTGATGAACTGCGAAAAACCGTTCGGCAAGTAATCGACCAGAAGCTCACCAGCGACATCGGCAAAGGACCCATTCTCTGCTTTACCGGCCCTCCGGGAACCGGGAAAACTTCGGTGGGCAGAGCAATCGCCGAAGCTCTACAGCTCCAGTTTATCAGAGTCTCCCTGGCTGGCTTGCGAGATGAAGCAGAACTCCGTGGTCACAGACGCACCTACGTGGGTGCCATGCCCGGCCGTATAATTATGGAACTGAAAAGAGCGGCGGTGAATAACCCTGTCTTCATGCTGGACGAGATTGATAAAATAGGTCAGGATTTTCGTGGTGATCCGGCATCCGTTATGCTGGAGGTCCTGGACCCGGAGCAAAATGTTAAATTCATGGATTCTTACCTTGATATCCCTTTCAATTTGTCACGGATCATGTTTATCGCCACAGCAAATGACGTCTCAAAATTACCGGGTCCCCTGCTTGACCGCATGGAGCTGATAGAGTTCACCGGCTATACCGAGAAGGAAAAATGTCAGATTGCCCGTGATTTCATCATCCCACGCCAGCTGAAAGCAACCGGATTAAATAGTGTCGGCATTGACTTTTCAGCCGACGCTGTCTCCAGAGTGATCGGCGATTACACCAGAGAATCTGGTCTTCGTAACCTCGAAAGAGAGATTGCCAATGTCTGCCGTAAACTCGCCCTGATCCATCTCAATTCGCAAACGCTGGAAACCGTAACCAGCGTTAAGGCAAGCACCATCGCCACTCTTCTCGGCCCGCGTAAGTTCATCAGAAACAGTGCCGAGAGCGAACCCAAGGTAGGCATAACCACAGGCCTGGTCTGGTCCGGATTCGGGGGAGAAATTATCAGTGTAGAAACGGCTTCGATGAAGGGGACGGGCAATCTTTTTCTCACCGGATCTCTCGGGGAAGTATTGCAGGAATCCGCTCAGTCGGCGCTGAGTCTTATCAGAAGCAGATCAGAAGAGTTCGGCATTGAAGAACATTTTTTCAAGGATATGGACATACACGTCCATTTCCCGGCGGGCGGTATAGCAAAAGACGGTCCATCCGCCGGAATCACCATCTTTGCAGCTCTTCTGTCCCTGCTGACCGGACGCCGCGCTCGACGAGACGTCGCCATGACCGGAGAAATGACCCTCAGCGGACGCATTCTACCCATTGGCGGAATCAGGGAAAAACTGTTGGCGGCACAGAGGGCCGGAATAAAAACAGTGCTCTTACCTATGGCCAATAAAGAAGAGGTGGAGGCATTGCAGGCAGACGTACTGGACAACATTGAAGTGGTCTTGGTAGCTAACGCCGACGAAGTTATACCCCTGGTTCTCCTGGCAGCGGAGTAAGCGGCACATTAGTGCCTTACTCCGTAAAGGCTGTCCTGAAAAACAAGAAAATGAGTTTGGGAAAACATTGGTGACCAAAACACCACCAAGGCACTTATACCCCTCAAGGGGGTACTAAAGGGAGTCCCCTCTGCAGTGGGAGGGGATTATATCCCTTGGGTTGCGGGCTTTCTGCCCGCATTATTGTTAGTGAGACGATATGCTCTTTAAAATACTGCCTTGAATCAGCTTTCGAGCTTATCAAGACCATACCGTTTGATCTTTCGCCACAGAGAAACCCTGTCGATATCTAATATTTTGGCTGCTTGAGACTTATTGCCTTCCGTCTCATCTAGGACATCAAGAATATAATTTTTTTCATGCTCCTCAAGAGATGGCCATGATTGAATGGCGCTCCGGGAAGGGCTTACTGAGCTACTCTGAAGATCTTCAACGAGATGGCACGGTTCAATAACTTCGCCATCACACTGGACCAGCAGACGCTGGGCAATATTCTCCAGCTCCCGGACATTACCTGGATACTCATATTGTTTGAGCTGTTGCGCCACATCCGGGGAGAGCCTTGGAATCGCAGAGGAAGGCGGAGAATGCTTGGCCAGGAAATGGTTGACGAGAAGGGGTATATCTTCCTTTCGTTCCGTCAGAGATGGTACCTTTATGGTCAGGACATCGAGCCGGTAAAAAAGATCAAGCCTGAAGGCCCCGTCCTCAGCCTCTTTTTTCAAATCCTTATTGGTGGCGGCAAGAATACGGATATCGACAGGAATCTCTTCGGTACCGCCGACCCGCATCAAAGTCCGCTCCTGAAGAACTCTGAGCAGTTTTACCTGCATCGACAGAGAAAGTTCCCCCACCTCATCAAAGAATACCGTGCCGCCTCCGGCCAGTTCCAACAATCCTTTTTTTATTTGTGATGCCCCGGTAAACGCCCCTTTTTCATGGCCGAAAAGTTCACTGGTGATCAGCTCTTCGGTAAAAGCGCCGCAGTTGAAAGCCACAAATCGGTGGCCCGAGCGGGGGCTGAGTTCGTGAATTGTCCGGGCCACCAGCTCCTTACCGGTACCCGTTTCGCCCTGAATCAACACATTGCATTCCAACTGGGCGACCTGCATGATGCTGTCGCGCAACAGTTGAATTTGCAGACTCTTACCGAGTATCCTGGTTGCGCCGGTGTTGGAAGAGACCTGTTTTCTGAGTTCGATAACTTCTTTACTCAATGCCCTTTTTTCCAGGGCTTTTTCGACCAGAGCCAGCATCTCATCTTTTTTGACAGGTTTGGCGAGATAATGGTAAGCACCTTTCTGAATCGCCTCCACCGCTGTGTCAACGCTGGCATAGCCGGTGATGACGACAACTTCAGTCTGCGGCCATAATTCTTTACAGGCCGCGATAACCGCCATACCGTCCTGTCCTTTCATGCGCAGATCGGTCAAGACAAGATCAACCTCCCGGCTTTCAAGAAAAGCAATAGCGGCCTCACCATTTTCCGCCGTAAAGACTTCATAACCGCCTTTTTTCAGCATATACTCTACATTGTCGCGGGCAATCACCTCATCATCGACCACCAGAATCTGTTCTCCGCTCACGACAGTTCTCCGTGATCATTGTCCTGCTTTGACAAATAGAAATTGTTCATTATCCAACTCCTACCCACGACGTTTCTCCAGCATCATTCCCCCGGTCTGCCGGCAGCGGCAGATGAATAAAAAAAGAGGCCCCGCTTCCGGCTACACTTTCCACCACAATCTTGCCTCGATGCTTCTGAATTATGCCATAGGCAATAGACAGGCCCAGACCAGTACCCTGCCCTTCCTCTTTTGTCGTGTAAAATGGATCGAAAAGTCGATCCTTTATCTCGTCGGCGATCCCGCTACCGGTATCGGTGATTTCAATAACAGCTTCATCATTAGCCTTATCAATTGATGCCGAAAGAGAGATCTTACCTTCTCCGACAATAGCCTGGGAGGCGTTGATAATCATAATAATCAACACTTCCTGTATTTTCTGGATGTCCATCGGCACCAACAGATTCTCCGGAATATCGACCGAAATATTGATTGCCGAAGTGACATGGCTCTTCACCAGCTTCACCGAGCGGTTTACCACATGGTGCAGGTTTGCCGGATGGATCTCGAACTCTTTGACCCTGGAGAATTCCAGCAGACCCTGGACAACATCCCTGGCCCGATAGGTTTCATGCTCAATATTTTTCAGCATCTTTTTGATAAGAGCAGGGTCACCGGCATCGAAATCATCCACGGCTATCTGGCAGGAGGTTGAGATATTATTCAGTGGATTATTTAACTGGTGGGCGATACCCGCGGTCAGAGTCCCTATCGATGAAAGTTTTTGTGACTGCACCAGTTGATCCTGACGGCGTTCCAATTCCCCCACCATGGTATTGAATGCCTCCATAACCTGCTGCATTTCATCCCTGGTATCGAGGACCTCAATTTTACTGAAACGGCCGAGAGCAATATCCTCTGTCGCCTCTTTAATGATGCGCAGCGGTTTGAAGATACGAAACGACACGATGAGAGGAATAAATACGCCCACGGCAATCGCCACCATTGACCAGACAATTAGCCTCGAGACTAACTCATTCAGAATAATGCGGATCTGGTTGTGTTCAAACCTGACCAGCTCCTTGCTGAGTTCTGTCATCTCCTGTCCCTGGAAGCGGAGTTCATTCGCCAATTCGCCATGCACTACATCTCTGTTGCTCTTCCATTTTTCCGCCAGGATTTCCATGCCCTCCTGGTAGGCAATGGTCAGGTTTTTTAGCTTGATAAGCATGGGATGCACTTTAAATCTGGCCAACCGTTGGGAGATAATCTCGATCGTCTGCAGTGCCAGAGTCATCTGTCTGGCATTTTCGTGTAAGGCCTCTTCCGTTCCGTAGAGGAAGAAGTTTTTCTCATATCGTCGAACTTCAAGGGTAATGCTGTTGAGGGTGTAAGCAAGTTCAAGGGCTTCCAGTTTTTCTTTGGCAGTATTCAGATCCTCCTGAGATACAATGAACATCGCCAAAATGCCGAAGATATAACATCCCAGGATAAAAAGGATTTTATAACTCAAGCTAAGAGATGGTATTTTAGACTTAATCATTTTCTACACCACACACTTCACTCCGGCGCCGCCGTACCAAAGGCCAATGCGCCGAGCATTCTTGTTAGCCAACTCTCCCCAGTTCATGAACCTGACCGATAAGCAGCACAGCATATATGTATTGATAGCAGTGTGAATGTCACCATATACCAAGACGATAGCGAACACAACCAAATCGTTGCCAGGAGACAATCGTCAAACAAATATGTGCCGACCGCATATCCAGAAGCCCCTTTGTAAGCTTTTGATGCTACAATAGCACAGGACGAAAGAGTGCCGCAATATTGTTGCGGCGCAACTTCAGCGCCGCACGCCATAACTTACAGTAATTAAAGCACATATCTTTTTTTTCACACACAGATGCATTATAATTGTTGCACATCCCGATAAAACAACAAACTGATGGTATATTTGCATAAGGCCAAGCTGTTCCTTCATTGCTGATCAGGCCTCTCTAATTTTCGAAGATTATTTTGCCGGAACCATATTTTCCGCGGGGTAAACGGAGAACTGTGCCTTGATGCGTCTGCCCAAAAAAGAAGGCAAATAAAATCGGCAATTGTTTATTTTTTCTGGCATAGAGGTTGCTAATCAAATTGAGCACCTTATACGTACATGAGCAAACGGTTTTTTCACTGTTGAACAGGTCTCAGACCTTTTATCAAGGAGGACGACAAAGAGGAATTTTAGCAGCAGGATACCGACGTTACTTTCCAGGATTATTTATTTATTTTTTTACTTCATGAGGTTGTTATGACAAAGAATCATCGGATTTTTTTGTTTGCAGCGTTGATGGTCATGGCCATTGGAATGTGGCTGGAACCGGCTTGGGCCGGCAAACTACAGGACGCTATCGCCTCGGTTCCGGCGGGAACCGGCAATGGCCAGATTGATCCCAGTAAACCTGCCGGCTTTCTTGGCATTCCCGGAGGCCCACAGGTAAATCTGATTCTCGCATTTTTCTGGGCAGTGTGGGTTGGCTGGATTTTTTCTACCGTGGGCGCCTTCGGCGGTGTTATGGCCGGCGTCGGTCACATGAGTATCTTCGGTCTTGGCGGCTATGCTAAATCTTTCAAGGAAACAGCGCCTTCGCTGAACAAAGCTATCACCGATTCAATTCGCGGTTCCAACCAGTATCTCGTTGGACTGTCGGCCCTTATCTCGTCTTTTAACTATTACCGCATGGGCCGTCTCGTTGTACCACTGGCCGTATCTCTCGGAATTGGCTCTATTCTTGGTGCCTGGGGTTCGGTATCCCTCACGGCCGGCAAAATCTCCTTCTCGCAATATCAGGGGTATTTTGGTCTCTTTGTTCTGGCTCTCGGCATATATCTTTTTTACGAAACCTCCTCCAAAGGACAGGCTAGTAAAAAGAAAGCCAAATCGGCTGCCCAGGCATTCGAGGCAACGGTAAAAAAACAGAAAAGCGGTGAAAAAGTAGACACCGCTGCAATGGGCGTTAAAGTAACAAAATTTTCTTTGACTGAATGTCTTTTTACTTTTTACGGCGTTGAATTCAGGTTTAATCCTTTAATCCCCCTCGTCGGTGGTATCGTTATTTCCGCAGTCGCTGCGTTTCTCGGCGTAGGTGGCGGTTTTCTCCTGGTACCGTTCCTGACCAGCGTTGCCGAACTGCCAATGTATCTGGCAGCCGGAACCTCAGCTCTGGCAGTACTGATCAGTATGATCACCAGTATCATTACCCTTATATCCAAAGGTGTTCAGTTCGACTGGATGTTAATTGGCCTGGAACTGGTCGGTATCGCGGTTGGCTCAGTTATCGGACCAAGAACTTCGAAATACTTCTCTGACCTCTGGCTCAAACGGTTATTTATTGTGTTGGCGTTGTACGTTGGTATTGATTATGTTCTGAGAGGTTTCTTCAACTACAGGATATTCGGTTAATATATAATCGGCCCTGCGCCCTTAAGTCCCTTACAGATCAGTTTCTTGCTTTTTACGAGCGAAGAATCTGTAAGGGACGTATACCGGCTTTCGGGGTAGCAGGCTCCGGGCCCAAACCACTGGAGCCTGTTTTATGATACACAGCTTATTTTTCCCCTTTCTTGACTCCTGGCTCATCGCTCCCTTTCGCTGGCTGCCTTCGCCGACCGCGGGGTATGTATTTGGTGTGGTAGTGCTTGCCCTGTACTGTATTATTCTTGGCGATCTCTCGGCTACACTGGTTACCTATTTCAACACCAAATATATAAAAAAAATCCAGGGAGAAATGGACCGGCATCACAATCTCTCGGAACAAGCCCTCATGATGGGCGATAAAGAGAGCTACAAGGCGGTCAACAGCCAGGCTCTCGATGCCTTCGGCCACTCTTTCTCCCTCGGCGCAGCGATTTTTTGTGTCTCTATCTGGCCAATGCCTTTCGCCCTCGCCTGGCTGAACTTGCGATTTGCCGACGCCCCTCTGGAACTCCCCGTCCATCTTCCGTTTCTCGGCAACACCGTAGAATATTTCCCCTCTTTTTTGTTGCTCTATATTGCGACCAGGATGATATATTCCAGCGTGATGAGAAAATTCAGCTGGTATTCAGGGACAAAAGCAAGACTTGCCGGGCAGGTTGAGGTTGCCTGAGGCTTCGGCCGTATGAGGCATTGATGAGCACTTCTTCAGCAGAAAAAAATGAATCGGCAGGCTTTTGGCGATTCTGGCGATATCGGTTCATGGAGATATTCTCACCCAGCCGTCTGCTACAAGATAAATACACGGCCTTTCGCGAGGTTTTACGATTGGACAGCCAGGCCCTTGATCTGCTGGCTGATTTGGAATCGCATGTCTTTGGCCACAACCCCGCCGATCATTACCGGATAAGCCATCTTTGCCACCAGATTATTGACTCGGTTGGTTCCATGGCGGGGCAGCTTCATGCCATGAATCCTCCTGCTTACTGGAAATTAATTAAAAAGCACGCTGAACTGGATGCAGCAATTAAAGTACTGCTGGCTCCGGCCGTACCTGAATTGGGTCCGCCATATATCCTCCGGCTGGACGAGGCTGCCGACCTTCCGGAGCTTGCCGGCGGCAAAGCTGCCAATCTCTCTGCCGCCGGCCGGGTAGGCGTTTCTATTCCACGCGGTTTTGTCATCACTGCTCACGCTTTTCATCGCTTCATTTACGACAACAAATTAGAGCAAGAGCTCGCCGCACGTCTTACGTACGTTCAGGCTGATGATAACAAAACGATCATTCGTATCACCGGCGAGATGCAGGAACTTATACTGGATGCCGAAGTTCCGGCGGATATCGCCTGTCAGATAGAACAATACGCCGATTCCCTGCAGCCGGTCCAATTGCTCGCCGTTCGTTCCAGTGCCCTGGCGGAAGACGGCAAGGTGTCATTTGCCGGACAGTATGCCAGTGAACTCGACGTTCCTCCCCATGAAGTCGTTGCCGCCTATAAAAGGGTCCTCGCCGGAAAATATTGTCCGCGCGCCGTAAGTTACCGCATCCGCCACGGATTAAGCGATGCGGATACCGCGATGGCCGTCCTGGTCTTACCCATGATCCAGCCACGAACCTCCGGGGTTATTTATACCCTTGACCCGGCGACCTCTGCCGCTGCTGAATCGGTCGGCGTCTACGCGGTGGCAGGCCTGGCAGAAGGTCTGGTCGATGGCTCACGGACTCCCCAAAAATATCATCTGCCGCGCGAAGACACTGTTATTTCTCGGCAAAAAATAGATTTACCGGACAATTGCCTGGTCAACGAATCGGAATTACAGCAATTGAGAAGCTGGGGGCTGCAACTGGAAGCTTATTTCGATTGTCCGCAGGACGTTGAATGGGCCCTCGACGGAAACGGTTTAACCATCCTCCAGAGTCGGCGCCTGCAACAGAAAAAGGATCCACCTCCGGCAATTGTGCAGGCCGTCGATCTCACCAATCTTTTGTACAGCAATCTGCATTGTGCTTCAGCCGGTATTGCCTGTGGCCACGTGTTTCATGCCCTGACTGGCCGTACATTTGCGCAAATTCCGGCGGGGTCGGTGGTCTTTACCACAACACTTCGTCCGGCCCTGTCCCAGTTTCTCGATCGAATTGTCGGGGTCGTCGCTGCCAGCGGGAGCCGGGCCAGCCATTTTGCTTCGGTGGCCAGAGAACGAGGTGTTCCGGTTCTGGTCGGCAGTGACATCAGTTTGGCTGAAGGACAGGTGGTGACCGTCGATGCCGCATCAGGTCGGATATTCAGCGGCTGCGTCAATGCAGTTCTCCAAACAGGAAAACTCAATCCCAACAAGGATTTTCCGAGGGAAAAATACGCGCAACTCGCTGCCCGAACCACACATCTCAGTCTGACCGACCCCGACGGAAACAACTTCACGCCGGCCCAGTGTCGTTCCCTGCATGATATCGTTCGGTTCTGTCATGAGAAAAGTGTCCGGGAGATGTTTCGTTTGGTCAACCGGAAAGGAAGGGGTCTGGGCAAGGCACGAAAACTTGTCACCGACCTGCCGCTGGTCATGTACGTTCTCGATCTTGACAAAAGCGCACCGGCTCGACCTGGCACTACGATCACCTTGAACGAGCTTTCCAGTCTGCCCATGCGTGCCTGCTGGCAGGGGATGGCGGACCCTCGGATTCACTGGGATACCAGCCAGCACCACGTTGACTGGGAAAACTTTGATCAGGTCAGTGGCGGGATATTCTCTCTCGACACACAACTGTTAGCCAGCTACGCTATTGTTTCACAGGAATACCTGCATCTCAATATTCGTTTTGGATACCATTTCTCCATCGTTGATGCAATTTGCGGCGAACAGGCCAGCACGAACTACCTCAATTTCCGCTTCAAAGGTGGCGGTGCGGCCGAAAAGCAGAAACTTTTCCGCCTCCAGTTCATCGATCAAGTCCTCACCACCTTCGGCTTCGAAACCTCCAGCAGGGGCGATATGCTCGATGCATCTTTTACCCGCGCCCCCCTGGCGGCAACCGAGCGTGCCCTCACCCGGCTCGGTATGCTGCTTGCCGCCACCAGATTGATGGACGTGCGCTTAACCAGCAATCAGCAAGTAAAAGAAGAGGCTGAAAATTTCATCCGTCTTGCCGACGCAGCGCAGTAATCACCGCGCAAAATTGACATTTCCCCTGTAATTCGAAGACAATTTCCGCTCACTTGAAAAAATCTGGAAAAAGCAGCAAAATAAAGATAGGATACTTATATGTAGTTATTTTGAAGAATGAAGCTGGTGCAGGCTCAGCCAATGGCGGAGGGGAAAAGGAGGCCAAAGTCACTGATATTCCGACTAAATGATGTAATAGAATTATCGGGAGCTGATCTATAAAAGAAACGACGGCAACAATACATGCAAGCCCCCTGGTAAGCGGGAAATAATCCGGGATTCTTTTCCTGCAAGATATAATAATACGATCATCAACGCTTTTTCCGTTGATGCTGAAGAAAAATTCAATGAGGATTACTATGAACAAAATGTGCCCCACACTTCCCTTTTATCGGCTTGGACCTGCTGTGGTTCTTTGCTCTTTTCTTATCGCCGGATGTGCAAGTTCCCCCACTGAAGTCAGATATGACGACAGGATGAAAACCTATTCAGCCAACCAGTACGATAAAGTAACAGCACATTATATCCTCCGCCCTGGCGATCGGCCTGACTTCAAGCCGCGAACGCAACAAACGGCAGCTGTTTACCAACCACAGAATGGACAACCAGCCGAAATACAGCGCGGCGACTTACACCTCGTCTTAGATGCATCGGACATCCTGTTTGAATTTGACAAGTGGGTTCTTCGAGCGGAGGTTGTACCCGAATTAGACCAGTGGGCTGGCTATCTCCAGCAAAATCCGCAGATAAAAGCCGAAATTGACGGTTATGCCGACAGTACCGGCCCAGCCACCTATAACCAGACACTGTCGGAAAGGCGCGCTCAGGCGGTAACGAATTACCTGATCAAAAAAGGGATTGATCCGAACAGATTTGTGGCCAGGGGATTTGGTGAAAATAAACCGGTAGCGCCCAACACCACTCCTGAAGGACGGCAGAAGAACAGACGTGTCGAGCTGAAATTCTAGGCAGATGACCTATTTTCTCCCGGCCACGAACGAACATTGTGGCCGGGAGGAGCTGTTGTTCCTGGGCGAAGAGGTAAAAAAGGCAGTCGTAACGACAACCTCAGACCCGGTCAATCATGAATAATTGACAAATTTCGATCTTCTTTTGGGAGGTCGGCTTAAGTAAAAGGCCAGTACTCCGGAGAGCACAACGCCGACAAGCACTCCTAAAAAGAACATGCCCCAGCCACCGCCGGACGATGCTGCCGCCTCTACCGGGGGAGTCTTCACCGCAATGGGCGCTGCTTCAGGCGCGGGTGCACTGACTATTTTTTCCGGCGTCGGTTCAGGTGGTTTGCTAACAGCTGTCTCGGGTTTACTAACAGCGACTGCAAGCTCAGGCTTCGGCGGTACCAGTGTAAATCCCTTGGCCAGTAACTCAGCGGCCTTGGCATCACGGACTTTGCGATCCTTGCTTCCCATGACAATGGCAATAATGCGCACACCTCCCCTTTTGGCAGTAGCCACTATGGAGAATCCGGCAGCCTGAAAATATCCGGTCTTAAATCCATCGCAGCCATTTATCTTGCCCAGCAGATGATTGTGATTGCGCAAAATAAACTTACCATCCCGAATGGGCCGCTCTTTCGTCCCGGTATACTCAAATATGTCGGTTCTTTTGGCCAGCTCACGGCCGAGGAGCGCAAGATCGCGAGCCGTGGTCTGGTCTGTTTTTTGTCCCTTGCCGGGGGGCAGACCATGCACCGAATAGAAATGAGTATCCTTCATACCCAGTTCCGCAGCTTTTTTATTCATCAGGGCAACAAACCCTTCTGTTGATCCGGCCACGTGGATTGCCAGGGCAACGGCGGCGTCATTGGCCGACTGCACGGCCAGGGCATAGAGAAGGTCCTGCACCGAAAATTGTTCTTTCGGGTCGAGATAAATCTGCGATCCCCCTATCTTTGAGGATTCCGGAGTTATCTGGACCATCTCATCCAGTTTCACCTTGCCCTGTTCTACCTGCTCGAGAATGACCAGCAGATCCATAATCTTCAAAACGGAGGCGGGATAGACGACCGTCCCCGCATGGTCTTCAAACAGGACTTTGCCCGAATCGGCGTCTACAACCAGGGCCGATATATATGGATCCTGGGAAATGCTGGTCACTTTAGCTCCAGCAGCCAATGCCACCTGGGCACTCAAAATACCGAGAAATAAAAAGAGAGCGATACGTTTCATAATCTTCCTTTGGGAAACCTCAGACCGCGATGATACGGCTTTGCAATGTAATCGGAGAATACTAGGGATGTGGGTCGGTGAGATATGGTATTTTTATCATACTCTATTAATAGCTCGAGAACTGTAGCAAACTCTTTTACACCTGTAAAATAAAATGTACTGCCGGAACGAAAAGAAGTGCAACGTTCAGCAGCTTGCAGGCTGTCTGTTTATCATTTTGAGCTGGGCAGTCAAAGAATATCTGACCGCCCATACTGTTCTGTTGCAAAAACCTGAAAAAGTCCAGCAAGGTTCCCCTCTTCAGTCAAACGGCTGATCTTTTCCAATGCCTCTTGTGGGCTGCGTCTACCATGGTCGATCAGGAGGTTACACACTCAACCAGTTCGATTTCAAAGATAAGGTCTTTGCCGGCAAGAGGAGGATTGGCATCCAGCGTGATATGGGTCTCGGTAATTTCCGCCACCACTACCCGCAGGATTTCGCCATTGGCACCACCCATTTCCAACCGCATCCCCAGCTCCGGATTAAGGTCAGGCGGGACCTGCTCGATGGGTGCCTGAATAACCAGCTCATCTTTTCGCTCCCCATAGGCTTTCTCAACAGGAATATGAACGGTTTTCGACTCACCGACCTTCATTCCGACGACCCCTTCCTCAAATCCCTGGATGACCTGGCCACTGCCAATGGCAAAGGCAAGCGGCTCACCTCCTTCGGAGCTGTCAAAAACAGTCCCGTCCGCGAGTTTTCCGGTATAATGCACTTTGACATTGTCGCCTTTTTTTGTTGCAGTCATCTTGCTCCTTCAAGCCATATGGCTTTAAAATTCTTTATTATTTAAGACGGCGTCGTAAAAACTATCCAAAAGACACTTTCGCTGAGCGCATATAAAATTTTTTATTTAGCCAACAAAATTTTGACCTTTTTACGAGTCCACCAGTTACCATAACAACTTAAACCGATGCCTGGGTAAAATAACTGATTGACCACCGCAGGCAAAGAATCTGTTGATCCTTCGGCAAGTTAGAATCTCCGACAACACGCCGGAGCCTTCCTACTTTTAAACATCATTGGTCATTTTTCAACTGTAAAACAGGTGGTGTCCAGGTCACGACCACTTTCTTTTATGTTAAAAAGCGCTTTTTACGACCCCGCCATCAACCCGCAAAGCCGTGCCGGTCGTTGCAGAAGAAAGAGGACTCGCCACATAGGCTACAAGAGATGCAATCTCGTCAGGTGTGGTAAAACGCTTCAGGAGGGACGTCGGACGAACTTTTACAAAAAATTCTTTTTCAAATTCTGCAAAAGTTTTGCCTTCTTTCCTGGCAAGGTCTTCTACAAAATCATTCACACCTCGAGATGTTGTCGGCCCGGGGAGAACAGCGTTGACAGTTATCTGCGTTCCGGAGACATACTCAGCCAATCCCCGCGAAACAGCGAGCAGGGCGGTCTTCGTCATGCCGTAATGAATCATCTCGGCTGGAATTTGTATACCGCTTTCGCTTGAGATAAAGACAATTCTCCCCCGATTACGCTTTTTCATACCCGGCAGGTAAAGCCGACATAAGCGCACCGCGCTCAGCACATTCACCTCGAAAAATCTTCGCCAGTCCTCGTCGGTTATTTCTTCAAATGCTGCCGCCTCATAAATCCCCAGATTATTGATCAATATTTCAACATCTGGATGCTTCTGCACCAATTCTTCTGCCGCCTCTGCTGTGGATAAATCTCCTGCAAATCCGATAAGTTCTCCTGATGCCGATACGCTAAGCTCGGCCACTGCCCTTGCCACGGATTCCTCTTGGCGTCCGTTTATTATAGTTCTCGCCCCTTCAGCTGATAAAACTTTTGCTATGGCAAAACCTATTCCTGCAGTACTCCCCGTGACCAGCGCAAGTTTGTTTCTTAAGTGCAGATCCATACTATTCCCTCCTCTTTCATGTACTCTCTAAAAGATTCTAGAATGAGGCAAAACACGACCTCATGGAAACTACGGTATTCACTGTATTTCAACAATCAATCATGCCGATATTCCAGGGAGCACGTTTTACGATCAAGGCAACGCTGCAGCAATTATCATTTGGGGAGGATTCTGAAATGGTTCGACTATACGAGACAGGAAGCAGGTAAGAAGGCAGGAAATCCTAAAAAATCATATGTGCCCGGACAAGATTTTTCTCCTCGCCGGGATCGCAAGTAGAAATCCGGGCCTGATTTTAAACATGACAACTGGTAAAAGGCGATGATGCGAAAGATATATGTATTGTAAATTCAAGTCATTAATCCACATGCAACACCACAGCAAAACAATTAAACAGCGCCCAAATGCTTCCCCCCTCGTTCAATCTGAGGTGCCGGGTTCCTGCAGTGGAAACCATGGCACATAATTCAATCCCATCAGAAATTCGCACAACACACTCGGTGTTGATCTCACCTCTGGTTACTCTCGAGATGACACCTTTAAACCGATTTTCGGCGCTGCACTCAGGCTCTGTGTCACCGTTTTGCAGCATAACCCACGGTGCCTTAACTTCGGCGATAACCATCCTGCCCGGCTGCAAACCCAGCCTTTCTACGCTATCGTTGGTAATCACCGCCGTAACCGAAAAGCCATCAATGGTGGTCAGGTCTATCCGTGCCTGGATGTCGCCTCGCGTCATATTTTGAATCTTACCCAAAAAAGAGTTCCGTGCACTGGTCTTGCGCATAGACTCCTTTTCAAGGAAGAGCTTTGCGACCTGTTGGATTTCGGCTTCGGAAAAGGAGACATAGGACGTTGTCAAATTAGGCGTCGAATGTCCCAGCATCATTTGCACGGCCGGCAGCGGCATGTTGCTCTGCATCAGCTCTACGGCCCGTGCTTTTCGGATTACTTCCGGCCCCCCTAGTCGCTTGGCAAAACCACAAGCCTGGGCCCGTTCGTAAAATTTACGACGCACAAAACCCGGATCGACGTCAAGGACCCTCCCGAGTGATTCATGAAAAGAGGGTTCTGCTAAAATATCTTTTATCTCAGAGGAAAGTGACCGTGAAATCTGCACCTCTCTCTGGTTCAGGCCAACACCCGCTGCATTTCCCCGATAGAGAACAGTGTGCAGATCCCGATCAATATCCTCAAAGGGATTGAGTGCCAGGACCTCGTTGAGCTTAGCACCCGTGTATCGGATCAAAAGAAAAATGATCAAAATACGTTGACGAGAAAAGCGCACATCGGCGCGGAGTGAGCTTTCCACCCATTGACGAAAGGATTGCTCCAGGCGATTGAGGTCTGAGGTGTCCAGGCACTGGTCCGAATCAGGATTGGCAATAATGCGCCCGTGGTTTTTGTTTTTGGACAACGATATCCTTGTTCCTTTCTGTATGTTTTCGATTTTTGGCGTTTTTTTCATTGCGATTACATCACTTGCAGAATTTGTGCAGTTGGGAATTGCCTGTTCAACTGTTTTAGCACATCCACCGGCAAAGCACACCAAAACATCTTGACACATATTGAAATGGCGTGGTATACAGACACGAATATACTAATATTCGTGTCTGTATACCACGGTATGATTTTAACTGGAAGGTGATCATATGTTCTTTCAAACCGCAGGAATCGAAGTCTCCCCCTGGATTCCACCACTGGTCGCTTTCCTGGTTTCATTTTTCACGTCTATGGGTGGCATCTCCGGCGCCTTTCTGCTTTTACCTTTTCAGATGTCTTTCCTGGGGTACACGTCCCCTTCGGTAAGCGCCACCAATCAACTGTTTAACATTGTTGCCATTCCCAGCGGTGTCTATCGTTACTGGAGGGAAGGACGCATGGTGTGGCCCCTTGTCTGGACCGTGGCAGCAGGGACCCTGCCGGGGGTTTTCATGGGAGCTTTTGTAAGGGTCAGATTTCTGCCGAATCCAAATTATTTCAAGTTATTTGCGGCAGCGGTGCTGTTCTATGTCGCCTTGAAGATGATACGGGAGCTGACGAAGAAAAAATCGGCCAATAGAGATAACGCGAACAGCGAGATTCGCTTCCAGGAAATGATGCGCCGGCAGCACGCAAAGACAACCGACTCGGAACTTAAGAATACCCTTTTCCCGAATGTCAGGGTTACCCATTTTAATTTTCGGCGTCTTGGGTACACATTCTATGATGAACGTTTTGATGTTTCATTCCAGGGCCTCCTCAGTCTCAGCTTCATCGTCGGTATTGTGGGAGGAATCTATGGTATCGGCGGTGGGGCAATCATCGTTCCCTTCCTGGTCACGTTTTTCAGGTTACCGGTATACACAGTGACCGGAGCGGCCCTGATGGGCACTTTCATCACATCGATCGCCGGTGTCGCCTTCTACCAGTCTATTGCACCGCTCTATCCAAACATGTCGATCGCTCCAGATTGGCCTCTAGGTATCTTATTTGGCATCGGCGGGATGGCGGGGATGTACCTTGGGGCACGGTGCCAGAAATACGTACCGGCCAGAATCATTAAGTGGATGTTAGCTGCCTTAATCATCTTTACGGCCACTCAATACATCATCGAATCTTTTAAGATCTTGCTACACTAGCCATTTTAAGTCCATCATCGTTTTACCAGCGATGCACATGCATTGGAAAAAGCGTACAGGGTCAGGATTGTTTTTTCGCTCTTTTTCTTTTAGTAACATTTTAGTAGTGTCAAGCCCGCCCGGAGTGCTTATAGCCTATTACAAAAGCCGGTTCAGCCCCATGTTCTAAGAAAAATATTCAACGCCCACCAAGCAGAGATGTGTAAAACCAAAATAATTGCCACCCTCGGTCCGGGAACCGGGAGCAAGGAGAGGATTATCGAGTTCATTCGGGCGGGAATGAACGTGGCCAGGATAAATCTCTCCCACGGCGACCGGAACAGTCACGCCAGGTTTATTGAGCTGGTCAAGCAGGCTCGGCACGTTACCGGTACCTGCTCTGCAATTCTACTCGACACCCGGGGACCGGAGATTCGCGTGGGTGATCTCAACGAACCACTGATGCTTCAGGCCGGCGAGACACTGATCCTTACCGCACACCACCCGGGCTCATCTTGCAATCGTATCGGCGTCAATTATCCCGGACTGGCAGACGACGTCCGACCTGGTAACCGTATCCTCCTCGATGACGGGAAACTGGCCTTGCAGGTCGAACGTATCGAAGACGGCGCTGTACACACCAGGATACTCGTCGGCGGCAAGCTTTCCAGTCGCAAACGGGTCAGCCTGCCTGACTGCGATGTCAACCTGCCGTCACTCACCGAACAGGATCGACTTGATATTGCTTTTGGAGTTGAACAGGAGGTGGACTTCATCGCCGCTTCCTTTGTCAGAAAAGCCGACGATATCTGGGCGGTGCGGAAGATACTCGAAGACAACGGCGGCAAGCAGGCAATAATCGCCAAGATTGAGAGCAGACAGGGGGTGGAAAACCTTGAGGAAATTCTCCAGGCAGCAGACGGCCTGATGGTAGCCCGCGGTGACCTCGGGGTGGAAATGCCCGCAGAAGAGGTCCCCGTCATCCAGAAGAGAATCATTCACGCCGCGAATCTTGTCGGCAAACCGGTCATCACCGCTACCCAGATGCTCGAATCGATGATCAACAGCCCCACTCCCACCCGGGCCGAGGCAAGCGATGTCACCAACGCTATTTATGACGGAACCGATGCCGTAATGCTCTCAGCGGAAACGGCGGTAGGTACCTATCCGCTGGAGGCTATCCGTTTTCTGGTCAGATGTGCCACCATTGCCGAGAATTCCCTCGACTACGATGCAATCCTGGCGGCCGGAGTCAGGTACAAACGCCGGACCGTGACCGACGCCATCTCCTATGCCTGCTGTGCGACCGCTGCCGATCTCGGCGCCGCAGCAATTGTTTCCTCCACCAGCTCCGGCTCCACCGCCAGGATGGTGGCCAGGCATCGGCCCAAAGCACCAATTTTTGCGGTCAGTTCCAGCATAGAAAGCCTCAGAAAACTACAACTTATCAGGGGAGTTACCACCATTTATTCCGGCTGCGCTGCGACCATGGACGAACAGATTGATAAATCGATCAACGCAGTGCGGCAGGCGGGACTGATTGACAATGGCGATCTGGTGGTAATCACTGCCGGAATGCCCATCGGCACAACAGGATCCACCAATATGTTGAAAGTCCGGACAGTTGAAGATCTATGTTTTACCGGCCAGGGTGCAGGTGGCACCACCGCGGGGGGGACAGTTCATGTTGTGGAACAAGAAAGTGACTGGCGGAAACTACCGGAAAAGGCCATCGTGGTAGTCGCTGCCACCGATGACTCAATGCTTGTGCATCTGCGTCGGGCGCAGGGAATCATCGCCGAACAGCCCGGCCTCACCTCCCACGCTGCCATCGTCGGCAGAAAACTGCATATTCCCGTTGTCTGTAATGTGCTGAACGCGACAACGCTCTTTAAGAACGCCCAGACCGTGACCATTGACGGGACTACCGGGCACATATCCTACGACAGAGTATCTACACGATGAAACTTGGAAAAACTATCGTGATTGGTGGGGGCGCGGCCGGATTGATGGCCGCCGGCAGGGCAGCTGGGCAAGGCGCAGAGGTCATCCTTCTGGAAAAGATGGGCCAGACCGGACGAAAAATCGGCATTAGCGGCAAAGGTCGGTGCAACCTCACCAACGATGCGGCTCTTGAAGATTTCCTGGTCCGTTTCGGCAAAAATGGACGGTTTCTCCGCCAATGTTTTCAGCAATTCTTTACATCGGAACTCATCTCTTTTTTTGCAGAAAGAAACCTGCCCATGGTTACTGAACGCGGCGGCCGGGTCTTTCCAGAAAGCGGTCGCGCCCTGGATGTCGTCAGAGTTTTAAATAACTGGCTGCAGACTGAGCAGGTCACGGTGAAAAAATCAGCGCCGGTATCGGCAATACAGGTCAAAGACGGCCGAGTAACCGGGGTTGTCTGCAATGGCGTGACAATGGCCTGTACAAACATCATTTTAGCCACCGGCGGCAAGTCCTATCCGCGGACCGGTTCGACCGGCGATGGCTACAGTCTTGCCAAAAGCCTTGGCCATACCATAGTCCCTCTGCGACCGGCACTCGTTCCGCTGGTCAGCCGTGATCCAAAAATCCACCGCATGGCCGGACTTGAGCTGCGAAACATACAGGTCCGCGTCTATCTGGACGGGAAACGTAAGGGCCAGGAATTCGGCGAACTCGCTTTCACCGGATTCGGACTTACCGGGCCGGTTATTTTAACCCTCAGCAGCACCATCGTCGATGCACTCGACAGTGGCCGGAAAGTGACATTGTCGCTTGATCTCAAGCCAGCCCTGGATGAAAAAAAACTCGACAACCGGTTGATCCGCGATCTCATCAGCCGCGCCGGTGAATCAATCGACAGCATCCTCCGTGGCCTTTTGCCGCAACAGTTGGTGCCGATCTGCCTAGAATCCTGCGACCTGCCAGTTACTGTCGACACCAGAAATTTTCCTGCAAAAATGCGCAAACGCCTGGTCCAGTGGTTAAAAGATTTCCGTATTGAAATCAGTGGATACCGCGACTATGATGAAGCAATCATCACCGCCGGAGGTGTGAACCTGAAAGAGATTGACCCAATGACAATGGAATCCAAACTCGTCAAGGGACTGTTTATAGTCGGTGAACTCCTTGATCTGCAGGCCGACACCGGCGGCTATAACCTGCAGGCGGCCTTTTCCACCGGGTGGATCGCCGGCTCCTCTGTCTCCTGAAAAACCAGAAAGCAATTTGTGCGGTAGCAACCCAAGAATCCCGCCCAAAAGCATTGCGGGATTAGTTCCTTAACGAAATAATACTCCTGTCAAAAGCACAGGAGTATTATTTCTAAGTCACTAAAACAGCGTCGAACGAAACTCCTCAAATACTTTTTCGATGGGGATGGCAAAACCGATCCCTTGCGTATCTCGAAGAACCATGGTGTTGACACCGCGCACAAAACCCTGCTCATCAATGAGCGGCCCACCGCTGTTGCCGGGATTTATGGCTGCATCGGTCTGCAAATAGACCTGACCATCGGCTTCCTGTCGCCGATAGCCGGAGAAAATCCCCGCCGTCACGGTAAATCGCAAGCCAACAGGACTGCCGATGGTGTACACTTTATCTCCCTGATGCATCTCCCCGTTATACGGAGGTCGCTCTATGTAGTTAAATTCCCCGGAGAAAAGCGACATCAGCGCCAGATCACTGGCTTCGCTGACCAGCAGATAATTAGCGACATGTTCGCTGCCATCGGCAAGGACGATTTTGATATCCTCGGGCTGAACCTTTCGGTCAAGCTTATCCAGCTTGTCTATTTCCTGCTGATAACGAGGCAGAAATTCATTCAATTTCTCCTCGCGACTGGCAATAAGTATGGCCAGCTGACTACGCGCTGGACCTTGGTCCATTCGCTGCAGGGTCCGCTTCATCTCCTCGATTTTCTGCTGCTCAAGCTCGACCAAACGCCTTGTTCTGTCGACTTTTTGCTTAAAATCAGCCAGCTTCTTTTCATCGAACCGGACCACATGTCGGTTGGTGACAATATAATTTTTATTTACAAAAAAACCTGAGCCGGCTCCCCAGGGAGTTTCGATGGAGACCGTCGAATTTCGCGCCCGTTCGATGGCATTCTGCCCAGGCATCCCGGCTTGAGAAGTTGTGTGTGGTGGCGGTGGTGTCACCGACACCACTTTCTGCTGCACCGGCGCGGCCTTTTTGGCAGCAATCTTCTCTGTTTTGGCTACTTTTGGGTTCTGCACCTCATGCTGGCGAAAACCGGCAAAGTAATATGTGCCGGCGGCAACAACAATAACCAGAAGAAATACCTGAAGCACGGAAAAACCGGATGGTGCTTTTTCTGTTTCCGCGACATTGTCGATCTGTAGTGCTGCATTTTTCCTGCGCTCCTGAACCTCGCGGTATTTCGCGAAAATCAATCCGCAAGCGGCGCATTCGGGCCCATTTTCCTGTTCATGCTTACACTTAGGACAGTGCATTTCTTTACCAGATGCTGATTTTAAGAAGAGATATATAGACATAAGCAAATACTCTATTTATCATAGCAGCATAAATCATATCCTTCAATGAACCTTCTCCCTTTCATGCCCGCCGACATGGTACTTACAATCACCGATAATGTTTCAATCCCGCTCCATGAGATTACCCTGACCCCTATCCGGGCTCAGGGCGCAGGCGGTCAGAATGTCAACAAGGTAGCCAGTGCAATCCATTTGCGCTTTGACATCCGCAACTCCTCCCTGCCTGCATTTTACAAGGAACGTCTCCTGGCACTAAGCGACAGCCGTTTGACCGACGAGGGGATTATTGTCATAAAAGCACAACAGCACCGGACCCAGGAAAAAAACCGGGAAGCCGCTTTGCAACGACTTGTCCTTATTATCCGAAAAGCCGTGCACACCCAAAAAAAAAGGCAGCCAACCCGTCCATCTGGAAACGCCCGAAAAAAACGTGTGGACAACAAGACCAAACGAGGACAGGTCAAGAGCCTGCGAAAAAAAGTGACGGAATCTTGATACATCCCATGAAAAGACTAAAACCCGTGGCGCTGGTCAGTACCCTTTTAGGCTTGCTTGCAATAGCAGGCTGGCTTGCCGTCCATTATCATCTGCCCATCCGGCAGAAAACGATCGATACCGATCAGTTTGGCACTCTCATTGTCGCGCATCCTCTTTTGGGTGTGGATCAGCAGGTGCTTGCTTTTGTCGATACCAAAAAAAATCACCCCCAGGAACTGGCTGAGCAGATCGCCGGCCTCGGCGCTCTCGCAGTCATTGTCGATGCAGAGCGTATGATACAGAGTTCATCGACCGGCACAAAACAGTGTCTTGCCCCGAAGCAGATAGCCGCATCGCTACAAACCCTGGTGACCAGAATCCCCATGGCCGACGAGAAGCCGCTCATCATCGGCGGCATCGACGATGGCGCCTTGATTCCTTTTCTGAATGCACAAGCCCCGACCGATCGGAATATGACCAATCTCTCTGTTGGTTTTTCGGCAGTACTTCCGCCAACTCTTTCTTTATGTCCACCATTTATTACCCGGAAACAGGGACAGCAGCGAATTCTTGTCGCATCATCCGGCCTGACCGGCAACAACTGGCGCTCGGTCTGGAACGACCAGCCGGAAGTTGAAACGGCAAACTTTGTCCAGGGTATTCCTAAAACCAAAACCTGGATAGCGTTGTACGACACCCCGGTTTCGACCGTCCTCATCAATGAGTTGCAGAAATCATTTTTCCATACCGAAAGCCCACCCAACGCCATGCCGATTGTCGAAATCCCGGCAGCTGAGGACAATGAAACGGTTACGCTCTTTTATTCCGGTGACGGAGGCTGGCGAGACCTTGATCGTGTCGTGGGCGAAGCGATGGCTAAACAAGGATGGCCTGTGGTTGGCATCGATTGCCTGCGTGGTTTCTGGAGCAGCAAAACACCTGAACAGTCGACCATAGATCTCGCTGGCGCCATGGAGTACTATCGACAAAACTGGGATGCAAAATACTTTGTGCTGGCTGGATATTCATTTGGCGCGGATATTCTGCCGCCACTATATAATCGGCTCAGTCCAGCAGATCAGGATAGTGTTAGCCTGCTGGTACTCCTGACTCCTTCGAGTCAAATTGATTTCGCCATTCATATCTCCGAATGGTTAGGAAAAAAAAGCAAGGCCTTACCAATGGCTCCTGAAATGATGCGTCTGCCGCCAAGTAAAATCCTCTGTATTTACGGCCAGGAAGAAAAAAGCGAAACTTCCTGTACCTACCTTGCCCACACCAAAGCCAACATAGTGGAATTACCGGGGGGTCACCATTTTGATAAAGACTATGAAAAACTGACCCGATTGATTTTAAAACACTACCCCCAACAAGATACTCAGGAGGGTAAACCTCCGGATCATCCACAATAATTTCCAGTCAGCCACAGTTTTGACCGTCGGAATCTCGTAATCACTCTCACAGGATCCCTGCATGAAAGTTGTTGATAAATACCGGCAATCGACTTCTGGAATCGGCATGGAAGGAGCACTGATGGCTCTGTGCCCTCTGCCCTTTCTTTTATTACTGGTCGGGGGCGGCAGTGCAAAACCGTATCTTTGGCAGTTGACCATCGCATCGGTTGCGGCCCCTGCGGCAATTCTCAGTGGTCTGATGCTGTTTACACGGCCAGTTATAGGAAAAGTTTGTGGTGCCATTGCCCTGGCCTCCACTTTTGCCATCACCCTGCCATGGCTGATGGTCAACCCTTTTGCGGCATTGACCGGCGCTGTCACGCTCATCGGCGCATCTTTTGTACTCATTGATCTGCCGATCAACAACGGCAGTGGCCTGCACAAACAAGAGATCCTGAACAGATACCTCGAAAAGGCTCGGTGGGCCGCGGTGGCCGTCCCTTGCATCGCTCTTCTCAGTATGCTCACCAACGCTTCCACTTCCGTTTTAGCCGTTTATTGCGTTTCCGGATCATTTTTGATCGCGCAGGGGCTGGTCCTTCACTGGGCGACGATGAAAAAATCACTGTGGCATTTCATCGTGCCCACAGCAGGATCCGGCGCTCTGGGCTGGGCTTTTTTCGCCTCCTTTACCGACCGGATTCCGGCTTTTGTACTGCTGTTTAGTTTACTCGGTCTTATTGCGCTGCCTCGATCCATGTTCGTGACTGAAAGACGGGAACATCTGTGGGAGATCCTGCTTAATCACCCTGCCCGGATTCTTCTGTCCACTTTTTCAGCCCTGGGTGTTCTTGGGACAGTGCTTCTCTCTTTGCCGATTGCCACGACAAAAGATGCTATTCACCTCGTCGATGCAGCATTCACCTCGGTAAGCGCCGTTTGTGTCACAGGTCTTATTGTCCTGGATACGCCGAACGACTTCACCCTGTATGGACAGATTTTCATCCTGCTGCTTATCCAGCTGGGCGGCCTCGGCATAATGAGTA
>JBBRDD010000018.1:0-39549 GCA_038204235.1 Desulfobulbales bacterium | reverse complement strand
GGACGCGACGCGACGACGGATATCTGGGGAATTATACATCGTCCCAAAGATTTTGATCCGTCCCGGTCCTATGCTGTGATTGAGAACATCTATGCCGGGCCACACGATCATCATGTTCCGAAAGAGTTTCGTGCGAGTTTCGGACATCAGCACGCGATGGCAGATCGCGGCTTTATTGTCGTGCAGATTGACGGGATGGGAACGGCATGGCGTTCTAAAGCCTTTCACGATGTCTGTTTCCAAAATCTAAAAGACGCCGGGTTTCCGGACCGCATCGCGTGGATGAAAGCGGCGAAAGAAAAATTCACGCAGATGGATCTGACTCGTGTGGGAATTTACGGCGGTTCGGCAGGCGGTCAGAACGCGATGGCCGCATTGGTGTGGCACGGTGACTTTTATAAAGTCGCCGGCGACAACCCGGACATCGACCTTAATCGTCTTATTCTGCCCCAGGGGCTGAATTTCCTTTTCCTGCAGGACCCGCAGCAATTTGGTCTGGATGGAAACCGGGATGTCGGCAATCTCGTCAAGAAGTATTGTTGAAGTGTTGGCCTCGAGAAACAGGCCCTTTTTGTCCTGCATTGCCCCGGTAAAAGCGCCCTTGCTGTAGCCAAAAAGCTCACTCTCCAGAACGTTTTCCGGCAGAGCAGGGCAGTTGACAGTGATCATCTGCCGTTTTTTGCGGTTGCTCAGGTTATGCAGGGCCCGTGCGGCAAGCTCTTTACCGGTACCGCTTTCGCCGCGGATCAACACCGTGGCATCGGTATCGGCAACTCGGGCCAGGAGATCCAGTACCCGTTTGAGGGCCGGACTCTGGCCGATAAACCCCTCAGGTTGCGCCAGGTCGTTCAGTCTCTCGCGCAGTCGATCGTTGACCCGCAAGAGCGCCGTCCGTTCAAGACCGTTGCGGATCACCTTGACGATATGGTCTTTGTCAAAGGGCTTTTGCAGAAAGTCATAGGCGCCATCTTTTAATGCCTGGACAGCCATGTCGATGGTGCCATAGCCGGTCATGATCACGACGGAGATTGTCGCGTCATGTTGCTGGATTTTTTTTAATAGTTCCAGTCCGTCCAGATCGGGCATCTTGATGTCGCTTAACACAACCTCAGGCCGGTATTTTTGCAGCTGCTCCAGGGCGGCGAGCCCGGACCTTGCAGAAATCACCTCGCAGCTGCATTTTTTCTCAATGACCAGCCGCAGCATGGACAGCATGTCGGGTTCGTCGTCGACGATCATCACCAGTTTGCGGCCGTCTCCGTCTTTAAGGGATTCAGGGCTTTTCATCAGAGGCTTTCCTGGTGGTCAGATATTGGAAATACTGCTGGATAAATTTCCCGGAGACACTGTCAAAAAAACTCACTGCCGGCGGGGGCTGGTCGGCTTCCTGACCAAAAAGAGCCAGGTAAATCTCCCGGGAGAGCTGGGCCAGTTCCATATTTATTTCGGCGAGACTCTCGGAATCAGGGGAAAAGCCTTTGAGTCGGCAATGAACGGGTCTGGATTTATGGAGCAGGCAGGTGTTGTTTTGATTCAGAGGACAGCCGGGGCCCGGCTTATCCGGTGCACTATCTTTGATGAGCTCATTATCAGGTCCAATGGTGTCATCATTGTCCGTTTCCGAATCTTCTGCCGGTGACTTCGTTGTAATGCCCTTTGCCAGGTTGATAACCTCTTTTCTCTGTTCTGCTGACAGAGAAATGTTCACCTTATTGTTTAAATAGAGCGCTTCAATAAGCTCAAGAGAAAAAGTCCTGTTGCACGGTTCTGAACCGGCGTTGGCACAGCATTCTGGAGAAGGAGGTGCGGTGAGTGCGTCTATTTTTTCCAGAAGTTGTTCATACCGGGTGTAGAATTCGCTGAGATCAACGCTGTTCCTGTTTTCCGGAGTCGGTTCACTGAGGGTCAGCTGACCTTCCTTTTTACCAAATTTTCGCAGGAGCCACCATTGAGAAAAATTTGTCGGGTTTGCCCTGGTGAGTTTCAGCACCTTTCCGGCTTTTTTCATCCCTAAACCGCGCCGCAACAGATACGCGGTGACGAAGGTGCCGGTTCGGCCGATACCGTGGTGGCAGTGAACGAGAACTTTTTTGCCGAGATAGATAGCCTCATCGAGCCACTCGAGCCCCTTCTCCATGGCCTCCATCTTGGGCGCTGTTTCGTCCGGAATGGGTAGCCAGAAAACCTCGAACCCGGCATCTTTTTCGATGGTATGCAGATCGCTGAATTCGCCGCACAGATTGACGATAGCCCCGATGCCCTGCTCTTTGAGGTTTGCCAGCTCATCATAAGACATCGGCGCGGCGCCGACCGCCAGGTTTTTGGTTACCCAGGTGAGAAGATAAGCGCCCATTAGCTCTTCCTATTCGTTTGAAAAGTCATATTTCCCCTGAAAAAATTCTTCAACCATGGGCTCTATCATGTATTCATGCTTTAGCACCATGTCCAGCAGCCGTACGGCCCCGAGCAGTCGACCCACCTGGTCCAGACGAGCGGCGGTTATCTTTTTATCATACCGCATAAGACGGGCATCGAGCAACTCGCCAGTTTGCTCACAGGTGAAATTGAGCTTGGTCAGGACCTTGGCCACAAAGATGAGGCGGAGGTCTTTGCCCAGGCTGTTACCACCACCACCCGCAAAGCGGATCAGGATGTAATTTTCATCCGAAGCTTCGCCGCAGAGACTGTCCAGCAGGGTGAAATGATAGCCAAAACGCATATTGACATTGAGATATTCTTTTGAAATGAGGCAAAAGCTGGCCAGGTCTGCGTCGTTTTTGGTGGCAACGCCTCCGGCTAAAGCAATACTGTCATAAGTCTGCCAGTCAAAATGGGCCCGGTTATGCCAGTGAACCTGTGGATGCGATAAACCTTGCCAAAGTGCTTTCAGGGGCAGGCAACAGATGTCGGCCATAGTAATTTTCTCTCTGTCGACCGTGTCTCGCACCAGTCCTCCACCAACGTCAATGATATGCATCTGCAGAGGAATATCTGATTGCAGCTGCACACCTTTAGGCTTTCGCAGGAGACTGTCCGTTGATTGGATAAACATGGCCTGCACCGCTTTTTCATGGCTAAACCGGATAATATCGTGCAGGGATCGGCAGTTTTCCGGTCGAAAATCAGAACTCGATGGATCGACAAGGGCAAGAGGTGAAGTGAAGTCGATCACCATCTTCAAGGTGTTAAAGAGCGGGCTCTTGCTCGTTCGTTGGCTTGGGTCTGATCTTTTGTCGGCAAGTTTCACGGTACCGCGAAAGACTGACTGCTTTTCGGCCCAAAGGGTCAGTGGCTCGCCGTTTGTAAGGTCCAGGCAGTGTTCTCCCGCCTGGACCAGGACTGGAATGCCGAACTCCCTGGCCACAGAGGAAAAATGATCGGCACTACTCCCGTACCGGGCAATGACCCCTGACAGACGGGGCAGCACGGTCACCAGCGTTGGCGGGGTGACTTCACAAACCAGAATTGATCCGTTGGCAATGGTCTGCAGCTGGTCAGGTGCCGGCAAATGGCAGACGGGGCCGCAGCCAATACCCGGTGCCGCGGTGACACCACCTTGAAAGAGCAGGGAAAGTTGTGACAGGTCCGGCTCTTTTGTTTCAGGTTTACCACGTTCAAGCATGAGACGACGGGACTGCAGGAGATAAATGGTATCGTCGGTGTCACAGCTCCATTCAATTTCCTGGGGTTCTTTGTAGTAGGCCGCTATTTTTTCTGCCCAGCGGACCAGCAAATGAATCTGGTCGTCAGAAAGTTCATCGCTTAACTGGCCTGGAGAATGGCGGGTAATAACGGCGTTACCATCTACCTGCTGAAATTCCTGGGTGGTCGCTGTTGCCCGGCCATCCATGAGCGTATCGCCAAGGCCACGAACCGAGTGCACCAGTGTGCTGAAGCTATCAGGGGCTGCCGGATTGCCAGTGGCCACAACGCCACTTATGCGGGCCTCCACCATAACGAGCACGATAACCGCCATGGGGGTTTCTTCGTCATCAATACCATTGATTATCCTGTAGAGGATGGCCTCGGGTGTATATTTCCCGGCCAGGACCTGGCGGTAGGCGGCCAGGAGCTCTTCCTTTTTGATGTTTAATAAAGAACAGTACTGCCCGGCAAAACTCAGCGTTGAATCTTCACCGACAGCGCTGGAACGGACGGCAAATGCTTTGCCGGGATATTGGGCTGCCAGACCACTGATTGCTCTCTCAATTTCTTGCATCAGGTCGACAGGCATCTCTGCCTGTCTGATATATGTCGTGAGAACGTCTGTAGTTTCCTGCAGCGAGGTGAGAGAATGTATGTCGGTGCGGGCAAGTTGCTCGTTGATCTTCGTTCGGAGATTATTTAATTCTAGAAAAGCGTTGAAAGCCGATGTGGAAATAATAAATCCAGCGGGAACCGGCAGGCCAAGACTGCTGGCCAGTTGCGATAAATGCAGACCTTTGCCGCCGGTCCGGCGGTCGTCGGGATGGGCTGCTGCTACAGGCAGGATATATGGTCGGGAGGTTGCACATTTTGGCGGAGCAAGCGCAAAGCGGGCATAGAAATCGATTTTCTTATAGTAATCGATCAGGTTTTTATACCGGCCCGGAGCAAGCTTTGCGAGGCAGTTGAGCATTGCCAGTACATCGGCTGAAAAATCGCCGTAGAGCACCCGTATCCGGTTAATATCAACCGGCCTGGTGTTGTAGTAAATGTCTTCGAGGTCTGCGAGCAGGCGGTGACATTTTCTGTCGCAGTTGAGCAACTGTTGAAAAGTTGCATACCTTTTTCTGATAAAGAGATCCGGGGAGATGAGTTGCTCTGAGAATTGTTTGAGAATGTTCAGCATAAATCATTTTTCCCCGGGGAGTCGCCGGTAATCAGCCTGCTGACTTTCGTTTATTTCGGCGCATCCTAAAAAATATAACCAGTACAAGGCAATATGTCAGCAGGAAAACAAATTGTGGGTAGATCCCCCGGATGGCGAATCGGTTTTCCGGCAAAGAATACAGAATGGTTGAGCCAAGGACATTTTCCAGCCAGAACAGACTGAGAAATATCGGCAGCAGATAGACCATGCCGTGTCTGGCAAAGCGCTCGGCCAGGTAGCTGTTGAAATCGTTATCGATATCGTTATCAATGGTTTTGGCAAATGTTTCTCGGCTTTTCCAGTCGCTGATCAGCTTCAGGTCGTCCTGGGCATCTTTCTTTTGGGTAAACGTCTTTTTGAACGCTGCCTCTTTTTCTTCTACATGTACAAGACGACGAATAGCCATAGACAGCATGCCGGTAAGAAAAGCGATGAACATAATCTGCAGCACCGGTGGTATCTGCAGAAATTGCAGGGGTTGGATAAATAGCATATCCAACCCCTTGGCAACGAAAACAAAACCGGGGCTGATAAGCTCAAAGTAAAGAAAATCCAATACGCTTGAGATATTACTTAACAATTGTTCCATCTTGTATCGGCCCCGGGTTGAAGATAATTAACGCAGGAAAAAGAGCGCGTCTGTATAGTTTAAAAATACAATAACCAAAGCCAGTGCCAGCATTCTCTTTAAGAAAATTTCCGGGAGATGCTTCTGGATTTTTGGTCCGACCATACCACCGACGATGGCACCTGCGGCGATTGCTGCAGCCATGACCCAGTCAGGCTGGTAGCCCATCAGCGAAAATTTTGCAATACCACCGACGGAGGTGGCAAAGGTACCGGCGAGAGCAATCGGTACGGCGAGGTACATAGGGTAGCCCATGGCAGTGGTCATAAACGGCATGAACATAAAGCCGCCGCCAACACCAAAGGACGAAGCTATCATACCCATCAGTACACCGGAAAGGAGCATGATCAGTGGGCGGGCGACAAAAGTCTCACCCCAGAACTTCATGTCGAACTTGATGATATTGAATTTTTCGAATTCAACCTTACCGAGTTCCATGGCTTTGCCGGAGGATTTGGCCTCTTTAACTGCGGCATTGAACTTCTGAATAATGGCTTTCATCGCCTTCTTTTTCTCAATGGAGCTCGGCAGACTCTCCCAGAAGAGTTTGATGCCGATTACCAGGCAGATGATACCAAGGTAGAATTTATAGGCTTTCAACGGCAGGTACTTGGCCGAAAAGTTGGGTCCGAGGAAAAAGGCACCAATAACAATACCAAGGGCAAAGAAAATGGCGACCGGCCAGGCAAAACGCTTCTCTTTGAAGTAGTTCATCAACCCGGTGATCGGGGAACAGAGGGTCAAAAAGAGGTTGGTAGGTTTGATGGTATTTGCAGCATTGATACCGATCGGGCCTTTGGTGCCAAGCACGGTCACCTGGAACGCAGCGGTGAAAAGTCCACCGGCAGCACCCATGATAACAAAGAGGCAGCCGATAATAAATGCGCCGAAGAAAACCACCAGCGGATTCATGTAGATATTGGCGGTCTTGAAAAAGAAGGTGGATTTCTCAATGGCAAAACCACCGACATCCTGACCGTTGACATAGACCTTCATCTTGGTGTCCGGGGCCAGATTCTTATATGGAGCCATGGTCATAGTGAACTTACCGGTGGCTTTGTCCAGAGAGAGGGTAGCCCCTTTATTCCAGGCTTCTTTCTCGGTGTTGGAGTCGGTCATGATACAGCGGGCATTTCCACCGCCAATTGGTGCTTCTTTGGAGATGGTGTTGATACCGAACTTGTTTTCATGGGTAAAAGCGATGAATTTCCACTGGGCTTCATCTTTAATCGGCCCGAGATAAGTTTTTATTTCTTCGGGGATATCTGCCCAGGCCTTGAGCTTGTTAACCCTTACCTCATACTTGAAAGGCGGGAAGGCGAAGATGCCACTCGTCTGACCTTTGGTGGAGGATTTGGGGGTAGCCAGTTTGGTTGGATCACTGGTTACCACATAGTAAACAGGTGGGATGGCGGTGTCGCCAAAAGCGTTTTTCCCGCCTTTACCTTCTTTTAGTTCTTTTCTTTCTTTGAGACCGATGGCATCGTCAGCCTTGAACATCTGCTCTGTTGTGACAACAACAAACAACTCCTGGCCTGGATCGATCGTGCCGGTAACGGTGACCGAGTCGCCCGCCTTGACCTTTTCACCAGATAACTGTGCGTCAATGGCCCAGGATTTGGATGCCATGGCGAACACAAAAAGTGCCACCACGCTGAGTAACAAACTAACTCTTCTCATTTTTTTCCTCCGTTAAATAAAATAGTATACTGCCCTTGTTACATCTCAGTTTTTTCTGAGAAATTTAGTACTGTTAAAGCTATTTACCCCGGCTTTATTCCCGATTGCCGAGGTTTGTTATTTATTTTAAATGGACAATCTTTGTCTCGCCGACATATTCCCGGCTTTCAAAGCCGGTCACTGCGGTCATTTGCCGGGTGAGCGTAGACATCTCCTGCAGGTTGCGGATGATTGTGTCCATTTCGGCAATCATCTCTTCAGACGGAAGATCGTCCCGCAGCAGCTGTGCCGTGCCGAGCGCGGCAAAAAGAGGACTGTTCAGCTCATGGGCGGCAGTCCCGGCCATTTCGATAACTCCCTGGAGCTTCATCCGTTCCATTTTCTCCTGTTCCAGCAATCTTTGGTCGGTTATGTCGCGAACCGCCTCAATGACAAAACTGACCTTGCCGTCGTTGTCGAGGATCGGTGCCAGATGTCGCTCGAACCATTTCGAATCGGATCCGTCGTCATCAGTCCGGTGGACAACGGTTATCGGTTTACGGCTGCTGAGCACGGTACTGACCGGACAGGCACTCGTGTCATCACTTCTCCAGGGGGATATCGTCTGGTAGTGACGGCCGAGCGTCTCTGCCTCGGTGCAGTTCTTTGTCTCAAGAAAATGTTTATTAACCATGATGACTCGTTTATCCGGATCGACCACCAGAAGCTGCATCCATAATGAGTCGAGAATGGTCTGTAGAAAGCGTTCATGTTCTTCAATCTGGTTGAAGAGCAGGGTGATTTTCCGGTATGTCCTCGCTTTCTGAATGGCGTTGCCGCCTTCTTCGGCGACAGTGACCGCAAAATTGATTTCCATGGCGGTAAAGCAGTGATGCTCGCCGGTAAGCAGCCGCAGCACGCCGATAATCTCCTGTTCATTGCTGATCGGAATGGCCAGTATCGATTTAATGCCTTCCTTGTCTATCGCCTCGTGATAGTCGACGCGCGGATCATTGGGGGCGTCATAAATGGCTACCGGTTCACCTTTTAATACTTTGAAGATCGAATCTTCCCGGCTGATGCTGCCTCGGTCCAGATACTCACTAGACACCCCGGAAGCCGCAACCAGCTCGAGGCGGTTGGTCGCCGGATGCAGAAGACGGATGGTGCAGCCCTTCACACCCATGATGCCTGGAAGCTTATCAACGATGTTTTTTAAAATCAGGTCCAGATCAAGAGTTGAGTTGACCAGCCTGGAGATCAAGCGCAGTTCGCGAAAAAATTGTACCTGATTTTCCATCTCCTGGAACATGCGCCCGTTGGCGATGGTCATGCCGACCTGTTCGGCAAGAGACATGGCAAAAGAAATTTCCGTCTCGGTAAATTGCCGGGTGTCTTTGGTCAGCAGCCGCAACAGACCAATAACCTGTCCCTTGTACAGAATAGGCAGGGACATGGCGCTTTTTACTCCCTCCCGGGAAATATAGGCGCAACTGTCGTGGTCACAAATGACATCGATGCTGGTTCTGGCGGTGGGCTGTCCCTGCATCAATGCCGTCATCACTTCTTTCGAGTCGATGGTGCTGCGCGACAGGTACTCGTCGGAAACTCCACAGGCGGCCCCGAGCACAAAGGTGTTGGTGCCGCTGTCGAGCAGCCTGATGGTGGCGGCATCTACCTCCAGGAGTCCCGGCAGACGCCTGACGACCAGGTCCATGACCTGCTGCGGGTCGTGGACCATACTGATAAGACGGGTGACCTCCTGAAATACCTTCAGGAAGTCACTCTCTTTATGGCTGTTGTCAATATGCATGAATCTCTTCAGCCAGAATGTTTATTGCTATACCGTTTCCAGCGTGACCAGCTGGAGGGCATGGGTGGTACATTTGGCAACACAGGCCGGTTTCAGGCCGGCATCGATACGGTCCATGCAGAGATCGCACTTGACTGCTTTGCCGTCATCAGGATTTTTTACAGGGATATCCCAGGGACATGCGGTTTTGCAGGCCATACAGCCGATACATTTTTCCTGGTCAATGTAGACGATACCATCGGCACGCTGGACCATTGCGTCGGTCGGACAGACGGGCACGCAAAGTGGGTCCTCGCAATGGCGACAGGCAGAAAAGGTGATTTCTGTTTTCGGCACACCACCGATCATTTTCAGCGGGGTACAGCTGATGTCGCAGAGAAAAGGGCCGACCGGCAGACTTTTGTTCACTTTGCAGTGCACCATGCAGCCGAAACAGGCGATGCAGCGGCGCGTGTTGAGATGGAGCATATATTTTTTCACAGTTCAACTCTCCTCTTGGTGTTACGGATACTCTTTTTCACATGGACGAAAATCTCACAGAGGTTGACGCCGCCACCTGCCTGGTCCCAGTTGTCGAGTGCGCCGATCATCAGTTTCTGGTCACTGATTCCGGCCATGAAACTGCGGGTCTGGCGGGGAATTTCCTTGCCGAAACCGTGGACGGTGAAGACTGCCTCAGGATGGACATGGTCGGTCACATGGGCGGCTACCGTGGCGCAGTATGATTTGTCCGATGAAGAGAGCTCCAGTAGATCCCCGGTCTGTATGCCAAGTTTTTTGGCCTTTTTCGTATGGATCCAGGCGGTATTGGTCGGCATCAACTCGGACAGCATCGGGTTGTTCATGGTATGCCCCTGGGTGTGAACCGCCACCTTGCCGTAGATGAGGCGAAGCATGTCTTTTTCCGGGGCTTCCGGGCTTGCAAATGGCTTTAATGAAGGCAGGCCGGTCTTGGTGAGCAGTTCGCTGATAATCTCGATCTTGCCGCTTGGCGTCTTGAACTGGCCGTCGAGCTTTTCGCGATCATAGAAGATGGGGCTGGCCGATAGTTCAATAAAACCTTTTGCATCAAAGTCAGCCATGGTGTAACCGGTCGGCTCAAGCTGCCAGGCCCAGAGTTCTTCGATGGTTTTAAAGGGAAAGGTGTCGTGAAGGCCCAGGCGGTTTGCCAGTTCAGTGAATATTTCCCAGGAAGACTTGGTGTTGTATTTGGGCTCAACTGCTTTTCTTCTGAGGGTAAGACGCGGTTTGAGACCTTTTTGCTGGACAATGAAATTGTCCCGCTCGAGATAGGTCGACTCCGGAAGGATGACATCGCTGTACCAGCCAAATTCACTGTAATTGGTGTCGATGGATACGAGCAGATCACATTTATCCATGGCCAGTTTCTGCTTCTCGGGATCAGGCATGCCGGAAAACGGGTCATGACGCATGGCAATCCATGCCTTGATCGGATACGGATCTTCAGACAGCATATGATTAAAGAACAGGTGCGCGAGCCCGGGTCCTTTTTCGAAATGGGTGTATTGCCAGCCGACGCCGTCGCCCCTTTTGATGTCCGGTTTAGGACAGTCGATGGAACGGATGCCTTTCTTGCCGCAATCTCCAGCGCCTTTTGGGATGAACAGGCCGCCTTTTAATTCGATGTTGCCCATCAACACATTGAGGATGTGCATGGCCCGGCTGGCATAAAAGGAATCACTGTAGCGGGCCAGGTTCCAGCCCGGATGAAAAATGACATTGGGCCGGTCGGCGCCGATCTCTTCGGCAAAAGCGAGGATGTCCTTTTCTTTAACCCCGCATTCTTTGGCGGCCCAGGCGGGAGTGTACTCTTCAACAAAAGTGCAGAGCTCCTCAAAACCCGTGACGTATCGTGCGAGGAAATCCTTGTCGTAGTAGCCTTGCTTGATGACCTGATGAATGACGCCGAGGGCGAGGGCGTAATCGGTACCCGGACGGACCTGGAAAAAGCGAGTGGCTTTTGCCCCGGTCATGGTCTGGCGGACATCGACATAGGTAAGGCGGCCGCCCTTGTCGAGCATGTCGAGGGTCTGATGGTTTTCGGCAATACGCAGAGCAGAGAACATGTCACGGCCGAAAAGAACCAGATGTTTGGCATTCTTTATATCATAGGCAAAACCTTTGCGCCCGACCCCGTTGATCGACAGACTGGCATGGTGGGTGTTCCGGCCGCAGGTGCAGTCATGGTTGGTGTAGTTAGGCGAGCCGAAGGCATGGATGAAGGCCTTGTACATCTGTTGCCATGGACCACCGCGAGAAGAGAGCACCACTGATTCCGGGCCATAATTCTTTTTGATGACCTTCATTTTATCACCAATATAATCGAGAGCTTCCTCCCAACTGGCTTCCCTCCAGCGTCCGGCGCCGCGGTCACCGACTCTGATCAACGGTTGCTGCGGCCGCTCATTATCTTCGAGTAATGCCTGTCCTGCCGTGCCTTTGGCACACAGGGCGCCGCCGAGTAAATGCGGGTTCCCTTCAATCCAGGTGATCTTATTATCCTCGGACTCCACGCGGATGGGGCAACGGACTGTGCACATGCCACACATGGAGTAGACTGATTTTTTCATGCAAATCTCCTCGGTTTCTATTTTCTGTATTTTCCTGCTGATATCAGCGAGCGAGTACTTCTGCTACTTTTCCTTCTAATTCTTTTTTATCAATCGGTTTGACGCAATATTCTCCGGCACCAAGTTCTATTGCTTCCCGTGCCGTTTCGATGGTCGGGTAACCGGTCAGCATGATGACTTTTATTGCCGGGCTGAGTTTTTTTAATTGTTCCAGTACCTGAATGCCACTCATTTTTTTAAGCTTGATGTCGAGAATGGCCAGATCGATATGGTTTTTTCCGGCAAAACCAATCGCCTGCTCTTCTTCCGTGAAGGTGTGAACTGTATGTCCCTGTTTCGTCAATATTTTTTTGACGAGAATTACTGCGTCGAGAACGTCGTCTAATACAAGTATTTCCGCCATGTTACTGGTGCTCCTTGTCATTGGTGTTGTACTTTTCTATTGCCGGGAAGCGGAGATGAAAAGCTGTTCCTGGCGATTGTAAATGGGTCGTCGGATCAATTCTCGGGCTCTCCACTTGAATGGTTCCGCCATGTTCCTGCACTATGCCGTAGGTGACCGATAAACCAAGACCGGTACCTTTGCCGACCTCTTTGGTGGTGAAGAAGGGGTCAAATACCTTGTTTTTGATAGTATCGGCAATGCCTGTGCCGGTATCTTCTACCGAGACCAGTGCGTCCCGCAGGGCTTTGTCAGTTTGTATTATTATTTCGCCCCCCTCCTGCATGGCATGCTGTGCATTGTTGAAGAGGTTGATAAAAACCTGGTGGAGCTTTTCTGCATCGCCGAATATCGCCGGCAGTTCATCGTCGAATCGCCGAATAACCCTGATTTGATGAATATTTAAGGTGTGTTCGGTGACGGACAATACCTCTTCTATGATTCTATTTAAGTCAATGCGGGATTTTTCGCTCTCCGACTGACGGGAAAACTTCAAGAGATCGGCGACAATACGGCGACATGCCGCAGTCTGACGTTCGACTACCTTGAGATTGTCGGCCATTTCCGAATCTTGTTTGAAATCGTCCATCATCAACTGGGTGTAGCCAAGGATTATACCGAGCGGGGTGTTGATTTCATGAGCGACGCCAGCGGCAATCTGGCCGATCGAAGCCATTTTTTCCTGGTTGATGAGCTGTTCGGTGATGGTCTTGATGCGCGTCATATCCTTACCGATTCCTTCACAACCGATAATGTTGCCATGCTGGTCGTAGAGTGCGTTGGCAGAGAGGAGGATGTGACGGGTGGTGCCGTCTTTCCCGGTGCACTGCATTTCCAGATCACTGACAAAACCGTTGTCGTGCAGCTCAGCTAAATATCGCTCGAGATCTCTGGCATTGTTGAATAAATCGTGAAAATTGACACCTGTCTGTTGCGCGTTAAACCCCAGAAGACGAATGCCGCTGGGATTGATGTTGGTTATGATGCCATTTATGTCACAAAAGTAAATAATATCTTTCGAGTTTTGAAAAAAATTCCGGAATTTTTTATCAGATTCTGAGAGGTTGCGGGTTCGTTCCTCGACCTTCTCTTCAAGATGGCTATTGAGCTGCTGAAGTTGTTCGGCGCTCGTTGCCAGCTTAGTATTTGCTTCGGTCAATTTTTCGGCTTTGGCTCTGATGGCTTTATAGGCCTCAAGCCCCTTATGGTAATAGATGGTCACAGCTGCAACGGAAATCATCAGCATGGTATTGAACCCACCCGAAAACGGGGAGAGTTTTTTCCATATTGCCTCATGGTCGCTGTATACCAGAGATATTCGGACCATATGGCCAACCCCCCGGGAGAGTGAAAAAGCAGCCATGGCGATACAGAAATAAAAGAGAAATCCCCAGATAAAATTGTCCGGTCGCAGTCTGACCAGTGCCCAGGCATACCAGAGCGCGGTGAAACTAAATAATATCGCCAGTCCCGAGCCAAAAAACTCGACAGCAACAGTCGGCAAGAGAGGAAGAGCTGTCACTGGCTGTCCTCCTTAAGTACTTCCAGGTAGAAGGTCCGCAGGCTGATTGTTAAAGTCAACAGTGCGGGAACATTGAGAAAATGATCCATTTTGGTAATAGAATAGAGCACTTTGACAAAAGAAAGAGGCGGGGCTATCTGTTCCGTCCAGCTGTTTTTATTGATGAAGTCGGATGGAGTGAGGTTCTCAAAAGCCTGGTGTCCGGCAAAGGCCAGCAGGTTCCAGCAGAACAGCAGGATGCAGAAGAGTCGCAGATATTTCCAGCCCTTGCTGATCAGGACCGGGGAATAACGGGTATGCCAGTAGAGATAGGCTAAAGCCCCCATGAAAAGGAGATGAGCCATCTGATGGACATAGAGCCCCTCCGGCGCAGTATGCGACTGAAGTGCCCATGCGCTTTCGGTTTGACCGAGCAGGAGCAGCATGGGTAAGCCTATACTGTATATGACAATATATTTATTCATTTTGAGTTCCCGACACTTCAGATGCACCTTTTGTGCCGATGCCTAATGGAGCATGGCAATAAAATAAAATATAGTAATATTATCAATTGGATGGCTTTATTTTCTTCGCTGAAGAAGTGATTTTCCGGTGAAATTGTTTCACCACCTATTCATAGACTGCCACAGAAAAGTTGCACATAATGGTACAACACAGTACACAAGAGGTGCCTGTTGTGGGAGGCATATGCCGATTGCAGTTATCTATGCCGAGGAGAAAAAGGTAAAGCAATGCAACATTGAAGTTGCATTTGTGAAAAATCAAGGAATTATAGGAAGCTGGGGGGCTCGTTTGCTGCGGAGATTACATTTACTGCAACAACAGAGTTGCTCCGTGGCCAGCAATATTATAAGCGCCCGGGCGCTTATAATATTGCCGGTGGATGTGAGAGGGCATCCCGTTTATGGATAAAAACGGGATGTTTTGCACATGCTTTGACTTTTATTGTATCAATTAGTTAAAGGAATGATGGTGATTTCAACCCTTCTGTTCATGGCAGGGTTGGAGGAGATGGGTCTGCTCTCCCCGTAACCGACCGCCCGTATTCTTGCCGGGTTAACACCTTGCTGTGCCAGGGCGTTTTTAACGGCTTCTGCCCGGCGCATGGACAGTTGTTGATTGTATTGTTCCGATCCGGTGGAATCAGTATGACCACCTACCTCAATCTGGGTTTGGTTGTATTGATTCAGAACTCTGGAAAGCCTGGCTATTTCCGTATAACCCCCGGGCAAAAGCGTAGCGGAGTCATGGGCAAAAAAGGTCTCTCCCTTGAAGGTGGCGGTCAAAACGTCCTCATTCCGTTGAATGCTGGCTGCTTCCGAGCTGGCCATGGCATTGCGAAGCGCTTGCTCCTGGTTATCCATATACCGGCCAATCTGGTTTCCGGCCAGTCCTCCCAGGGCGGCACCAATTCCCGCCCCGATAAGAGTACCTTTGGTATCCCGGCCGATAACCTGACCCAATACTGCTCCCACCCCAGCACCTACTCCTGCGCCAACTGCGGTGCCCTGTTTCTGGTTGGTGTCCAGAGCGGCACAGGAAGTGAGGGATACGACCAGGGCTGAACATACGACAAAGTACGACAGTTCTCTTTTCATGCTAAAACTCCAATATTATGTTTGGTTTCATGGAAAATATGTTTGCTTTTATGAAATACCGTGTGCAGGTTCGAGGCTTTCTTGTGTATCTATATTATAATAATTATAGAATTTGGCTTTGTCCATGAGATATGGCGCGTCCGCTCGTAAGTATTCGTCGTCTCTGACGAAAGATCTTTTTCGTATCGATGGATGACTCCTTATTGCCTTCTTGATGATTTGTCTTATACGTGTTAGGAGAGTTCGTGCCAATTTCCCATCAAGTCCCGGTAAACATGAACAAAGCCGTAGCTAATAATTTGGAGACAGGTGAAGAAAATGAGGAAGCCGCTGAAGTATATCCTGATATGTGTTGCTGCTCTTGTCGTACTTATCGCTGCTGCTGTGATAACTCTTACTACCCTTGTTGATGTCCAGAGCTATAAACCAAGAATTGAACAACTGGTTACCGAGAAAACCGGCTATCCTTTAACCCTGGGCGGTAAAATTAGCCTCTCTCTTTTTCCCTGGGTGGGGCTTGGTTTTACCGATCTCAAGCTCGATAATCCACAAGGATTCGCCGTAAAGACATTTATGACCATCGACGGGTTCCAGGCCCGATTGAAGGTACTTCCCTTACTGTCACGAAGAATTGAGATAAGCAGTTTTGTTGTCAAGCGCCCCGAGATATTCCTGGAAAAGAACCCAAAGGGTGCCTGGAACTGGGAAAAACTAACGCAAAGCAGTAAACTCTCCACGCCGACTGCAGGGAAACAAGCTTCAGTGCCGAGGGCTGACGCAGGCCAACAATCGTCTTCCTCTGCTATGCCGGGCCAGGAGAAGTTTGTTCTGCAGTCTCTCATGGTCGGAGAATTTACTATAAGCGATGGCCGGGTCCGGATAAATGACCTGGAAGATAAACAGCAACGTGAAATATCTGATTTTACCCTGCAACTCGTCGATGTTTCGCTCGATAAACCGATCAAAATGACCATGGCAGCGGTGCTTGACGGTAAACCGTTAAAACTGGAAGGGACGGTCGGACCTCTTGGGCCGGATCCCGGATCGGGAAAAATTAATCTGGACCTTTCCGCCCAGGCCCTTGAAATTTTACATATACAGGCCAGCGGCTATCTTGAAGACATCAAGCAGAAACAACGCTACAATCTGGCCGTCAATGTTGAACCATTCAGTCCTAAAAAATTATTTGCAACTCTTGGGGTAAATTTTCCAGTAATTACCGCCGATCCGCAGGTTTTGGAAAATTTTGGGTTTAAAGCCAAAGTTGTCGGCGATCCCCGCCAGGTTGTTTTGTCTGATGGCAATATTCTCTTTGACGATTCCTCCATTACCCTGGATACATTTGCTAAGGATTTCTCGCGCCCGGATCTGACACTCAACATGGCCGTCGACTCCATTGATCTCGACCGTTATCTGCCGCCTGCTACGGCAGATAACAAGGCTCCTGCAGGGCAAGGCCGGAGTGAGGCAGCTCAACAACAAGGAAAGGTTGCTGCAGTGTCAGAAAAGAGTTCTTCGGGGCAGACGAAAAAAGGCAGCACCATTGATTACGAGCCCCTGCGAAAACTGGTGCTGAAAGCAAGCTTGAAGCTGGCCAAAGTGAAAGTGCATGGCGGAAATCTCAGTAATCTGGATCTTGGTATCACCGGTCAAAACGGCCTTTTTACGATTAATTCTCTGGCAATGGACCTCTACGAAGGCAAGATTGGATCAACCGGGACAATAAATGTCCAGAAAAGCGTGCCGGCCACCGAACTTAATCTCACCGTGGAAGGTGTTCAGATCGGCCCGCTGCTGAAGGCTTTTGCCAATAAAGAGATCATTGACGGCATGCTTAAGGCACAGATCGCTGTCAGCATGCAGGGCGATAATGGCGAGCTCATCAAGAAATCCCTGAACGGCAAAGGAGATCTGCGCTTTCAGGATGGTGCGCTGATTGGTCTCGATCTTGCGCAAATGGCGCGAACCATCAAGGCAGGTTTTACCCTTGAACAGCAGCAGGGAGAAAAGCCGAAAACCGATTTTGCTGAGCTGCATGCGCCTTTTACCGTAACCAACGGCCTGGTTAACACCCCGGAAACGACTCTGCGGTCACCTTTTATCAGAGTAACGGTTGCGGGAGACGCCAACCTGGTCAGCGAGGCGCTCGATATGAAAATCAAGCCAACGCTCGTCGGTACCATAAAAGGACAGGGTGACGAAGAAAAACGGGCCGGTCTCTCTGTTCCGGTTCTTGTCGGCGGCACCTTCAAGGCTCCAAAGTTCACTCCCGATCTTGAGTCGCTTATTAAAGACCAGATGCCCACTCAAGAGGAACTCAGTGAAATTATCAAAACAGGAAAAGTTCCTACCGAGCGCAAAGAAAAATTAAAAGAAGATCTTGAACAGGCCAAAGGGCTGCTCAAAGGTCTGTTTGGTAAATGACAATGATTCAGATTGGCAAAATAAACAGGATTCCAGTAAAACAAAAATGGGGCAACATCATCCATCTAGATGGCGGCAAGTCGGGAGATATTCTCCTGAAAGGTAAATATCCTGCCGAAAAGTACCAGCCAGGTGAAGAAATTGAGGTTTTTGTTTATGTCGATAGAGAGCAGCGGCTGTTGGCAACTACCCAGAAACCTTATGCTCTGGTTGGCGAATTTGCCATTTTGCAGGTAGTGGCGAACAGTGCGGCCGGCTCCTTTATGAACTGGGGACTCGACAGCGATCTGTTTGTTCCGAGAAGTGAGCAGCAGGATGCCATGCGGGAAGGTGCATCATACGTGGTGTATATTTTTCTGTACGATACAAACAATCGTATCACCGCTTCAACAAAGCTCGATAAATTTTTTGATCCTGAACCTCCACAATGCACGGAGGGAGAAGAAGTTGATCTTCTCGTCTATGCTGAGACAGCTTTGGGTTACAGTGCGGTTGTCAATAGTACGCATGCCGGCATGATCTATAAGAATGAAGTCTTTCAGGCGATTGTCATTGGTCAGCGGCTGCGCGGCTACGTGAAAAAAGTACGGGAAGACGGTAAAATCGATTTACGCTTGCAGCAGACAGGTTACCAACGAGTTGATGATATTTCCCAGGTAATTCTTGATATCCTCAAAGATTGCGGCGGTAGAGTTGCCGTTACCGATAAAAGCCCTCCAGAAGACATCTACGGTTTGTTCGGGGTAAGCAAAAAAGTCTACAAAAAAGCAATCGGGGCTCTCTATAAACAAAGGCTTGTCATAATTGAGACAGATGGCATTAAACTCGTCGATTTAGGAGAGTAATGAGAGGAGGGTATTGCTACTTGAGCACCTCACGGATTTTGTCGGCCAACTGCTTTTTTGAGAATGGTTTCTGAATGAAATAAACACCATCATCCAGCACCGCGTGATGGGATATTACGTTGGAAGTGTAGCCGGACATAAACAGACATTTCATTTCTGGTCGATTTATTTCGAGTTTTTCCGCCAGAGCTCGTCCGTTCATTTTGGGCATGATTACATCGGTCAGGAGGAGGTGGATTTTGCCGGCATATTCTTCCGCGAATTGGCTTGCCTCATCGGGGCTGCCTGCTGCCAGCACAGTGTAGCCAAGGCGTTGCAGCATAGTCGTGGTCATGTTGAGGATAGTCGGTTCGTCCTCCACCAGCAGAAGTGTTTCATCACCAAGCAGATCAGGTTCTGTCGAAGTTTCCGGGCGCTCTTGTTTTATTGTACCCAGATATCGGGGCAGGTAAATGGCAAAAGTCGTTCCCTGGTCAGGTTCACTGCCAACATTAATAAATCCTTTGTTTTGTTTAACAATACCGTATACTGTGGCCAGGCCGAGGCCAGTTCCTTCACCGACGCCCTTGGTGGTAAAAAAAGGTTCGAAGATGTGCGCTATCGCCTCTTTTTCCATGCCACAACCGTTGTCGCTCACGGTGATTCGTACGTATTCTCCGGGGACTGATCCCGAATGATCGGCACAGTATTTCTTGTCGAGGATGCAGTTTCCCGTCTCGACGGTGATTTTACCATTGTTTTCAATGGCGTCTCGGGCATTCACACATAGATTAACCAGGATCTGGTCAATCTGTGATGGATCTATCTTGATCGGCCACAGGCCGTATCCGGGATGCCAGGCCAGATCGATATTTTCACCGATAAGACGGTGCAACATTTTAAGCATGCCCGCCACTGTTTCGCTCAGGTCAAGTACCTTGGGCACGATGGTTTGTTTACGGGCAAAAGCCAGCAGCTGGCGGGTGATATCTGCAGAACGAGTCGCTGCCTGTCGGATTTGTTGTAAGTCGGCCCAAATAGGCTGGGTTGGGTCTATCTGGTCGATCGCCATTTCCGCATGTCCCAGGATCACTGCCAGCATATTGTTGAAATCGTGTGCCACGCCACCTGCCAGGCGTCCGACGGATTCCATCTTCAGGGCCTGGCGAAGTTGAGCCTCCAGTTTTTCTCGTTTGGCCTGTTCCCGTTTGAGGATAATGATCTGGGCGATCATACCGGCGTATATTTCCAAAGGCCGTACCGTTTCTGGGGTCGGTTTCTGGCCGGATTTTACATCATCTACGGAAATGACTCCGATGAACTCGCCGTTTTCATCATTGAGCCGGACAAAGAGGTTGTCTTCCGGATGCCAGGCGGAGTCGACCTCCGTAGGATTGCTGTCGCCGTAAACAGTGGCTTCCTGGTTGAGAATATCCTTCATCGTATGCGGGATATAATAACTGAATTGGCCCAGGTGGATGCCCTGGGAGAAGACACGATCATACCATCTTTTAGGCAGGGGAATCTGACGAAGCCTGTCGACAATTTCCGTTGAGATACCTGCATAACCAATGAGATCCCGGTAGGGGGCCTCGTCTTTAAAGAGGGAAATCAGTACCCGTTTGAAATCTGAAAAATCGACAATAGCCTTGCTGATCTTGGCAAAAATGCGATTATCGTCCTTGAGTGAGATCATCGATGCCGCGGAGAGACTGAATTGCTCCATCTGGTTGGCGTAATTGATAAGTTTTGCTTCGCTCTTTTGCAGCGCTGCCTCAGATCGCTTCCGATCGGTGATATCCAGTGCGGTGAAGGTAACACCCTTTGATAAATCGATGGGTTCAATGGGCGTCGAGCTGAGCAGTACGTCGATGACTGTTCCATCCTTACGCCGCCATCGGGTCTCCACCGTGCCGGTAAGGTTGTCGTGTATCTGGTGGTATTTTTCCTGTCCAACGAAAGAATAGTCTTCATCGCTGAGGTAAAACATCCTGGCGCTCTGGCCCAACAGCTCTTCAGTACAATATCCGGTGATCTGGCATAATCGCAGGTTGACCTGTTTGATCACACGGTTCACCACCACTCCAATGCCAATGGGCGCACTTCGGAATATACTTTTGATCTGGCTCTCGTTCTCGCGAACAGCTTTCTCCGCCCGCTTACGGTCGGTGATATCAGCGGTGAAGCCATTATACTGGCTGATAGTTCCATTGTGATCCCGAATTGCCCGCGCCGACTCGGCGGCCCAGAATATGGACCCATCCCTGCGGCGCTGGCGGGATTCATAACTGAACAGTTCGCCATGTTCTTCGATCTGTCGTATAAATGTTTCTCGGTCGAGCGGATCGACATACGTCTGGGTGGCGATGTCGGTGATAGAATCAATCAGCTCTTGCGTCGAATCGTAGCCATATAGGCGGGCCAGGGCAGGGTTAGCGTCAATGAAGCGTCCCTCAAGTGAGGAAATAAAGATGCCGATCGGAGCATTTATCAGAATGTCATGGCAGTCTTTCAGATTTGATGGGCTCAGGGGTCGTTCTTTCTGGCGGGCGGGTAAGCTAGATGGCATGTGTAAACAATTGGCTTGTAAGTGAATGGTTTGATTGATATGAAGCAGAGATACTCTTTTAAAGGTATAGAAGCTTTTTTCCACAGTTCGTCTTTCGAACCGCACAAGAGAATCATATCACAGGCTGCTACTGCAAACAAGCCACGGTAAATTATATAAAAATCAACTTATCCACTCTTCAACTTCACTTTGCTTTGGGGCACGGCCAACACATTTAACCTGGCCGTCAACGACTACGGCCGGGGTGGAAAAAATACCCAGCTGGGCTATTTCCTGAAAATCAGTTACCTTCACCACGACAGCCTCAATCCCTTTTGCAGCTACCGCAGCCGCGACTGTTTTCTGTGCCTTTTCACAGGAAGCGCATCCCGGACCACATACCTTGATTTCCATATTGTTCCTCATTGTTAGTGTTGAAATGCTGGTCAGCTGAAATGCTTCTCCTGATATTGTCTGGAAACATGTACAGAAAGAAGAGAATCAGATAATCAGATTAAACAAAAAACCGGTGAATAAAATCCCGCAGCCAACAACCCCGATAAAGACAGCTATCAATTTTGGTTTGAGCACCTTACGAAGGATGACCATTTCCGGCAGGGACAAGGCAATAACACTCATCATAAAGGCCAGGACAGTACCAAGTGCGGCCCCTTTGCCAAGAAGTGCCTCCACTACCGGTACAATACCGGCGGCATTGGAGTACATGGGGATGCCAACTAATACAGCAGCGGGCACTGACCACCAGGCATCCTTGCCCATGATCGAGGCCATAAAGGTCTCGGGCACGTAGCCATGAATTGCTGCGCCAACCCCAATTCCCGCAATGACATAGATCCAGACCTTGCCAACGATATCTCGCACGGCTTCCCGACCTCGACCAACGCGGCCGGCCCAGCTTAACTTTTCTTCTACGACCACGGCTTCACCCGCCCGCAGTGCCTGTACCCAGTCTTCAATCCAGTGCTCCAGCTTGAAACGGCCAATAACCCAGCCGGAAATGATAGCGATCATGAGACCCGTTCCGAGATAGATGGCAGCGACCTTCCAGCCCAGCAGGCCATAGAGCAGAACCACGGCGATCTCGTTGACCATCGGAGCGGCAATGAGAAAGGAGAAGGTTACCCCTAAGGGCACCCCGGCCTGAACAAAGCCGATAAAGAGCGGCACCGCGGAGCAGGAACAAAATGGGGTGACGATACCGAGCAGGGCGGCCATCAAGTTGCCGGCTGTTTCGCGTTTTCCCGCCAGATACTTACGGGTGCGCTCCTGGGTAAAATAAGATCGAATCATGCCAATCACAAAAACAATGAGCGTTAGCAGCATCATCACTTTCGGGGTGTCATAGACAAAAAACTGGATGGCCTCTCCGAGATGACTTCCTTTTTCCAGGCCGACCAGAGAGTAGGCGAAAAAATATGAAAAGGGTTCGAGTTGCTTATACACTGCATACCAGATGGCAAACCCAAGCAGTCCTATGAGAATCGCCTTGCTCTTGCTGCTCTTTGGCGTTGCTGGTGTTTGTTTGACGGTTGTCTTTTGCCTGTCACACCCACAATCGGTGTCAACTGGTTGGATTGCTTTCATGAATGTGTCCTTTAATTCTTTGGTGCGCAATAACGCTTCATGGCGGCTGCAGGAAGAGCCTTTCGCATTCTCACCAGCTCACCATCATCATCCAGCCAATCACTCAGCCCTTCCAGCATCGTTTTCGCAAATATCGACTCGCTGCCGTCTGCCAGACTGTAAATTATCCAGGTTCCCTGGCGTTGCCTTTCTACCAGGCCGGCATCTTCCAGGATTTTCATATGCTTGGAAACTGTAGACTGAGCAAGTCCCAGAACCTCCTGGATTTCACAGACACAGAGTTCATCTGCCTGGAGGAGTTTTACCACCCGTACCCTGTTCGGGTCGGACAGAGCTTTCATAACTCGAATAAATGTTTTCATTAATTAATCTCGCATATTCAGATATCGCCATTTTGCGATCAATATAGCTTTTGTATTTGAACTGTCAATAAAAAAGGCAGAGAACGTCATCTGAAATTGCGGGCAAATGGAGGGTACACCTTTCGCTTCGGTCTTATTGTGTAATATTGGTCACCTGCCGACAGCTCTCTGGCGATGATCAACTCTGTTTGCAGAGCCGTTTGGCGATATCGGCAACATGGGCCCCCTGAAAACGTGCGCCTGCCAATTCATTCGCCGTTGGCACGCGTTCTCCTTTCGTACCGGCTATTGTCGAGGCACCATAGGGAGACCCCCCCGTAATTTCGCTATTATCCATCTGGCCGGCAAAGGCATAAGGGAGACCGACAATAACCATGCCCTGGTGAAGAAGGGTCGTGTGGAAGCTTAAAATGGTTGATTCCTGCCCGCCGTGCTGCGTTCCAGTGCTGGTAAAAACACTCCCTGCCTTTCCTACCAGGGCTCCCTGCATCCAGAGTTGTCCCGTTGCGTCGAGGAATTGACGCATCTGTCCACACATATTGCCGAACCGTGTCGGTGTACCAAAAATGATTGCATCGGCTGCAGCCAAATCATTAACAGTTGCAATTGGAATTTGTGCCATGCTTTTTTGTGCGTCAAGTGCTCCCATGGAGCTCAGGACATCTTCCGATAAAGTCTCTGGAACTCTTTTGAGGAGAGCTTCGCAACCCGAAACGCTGCGAACACCTTCTGCAATAGACTCCGCCATTTTGTGGATATGCGTGTACATGCTGTAATATACTACCAGAATCTTGGTCATGGTTATCTCCTTAAAATAATAATAATTATATCTCTTTTACCGGTGCTCAGAAAGGCTTGTTGGGAGCTTTTGCAATATCGTCTCTCTGCGCTCTTATTGATACCACTTCATGGCTCGCTACTTTAGGCTGTGTATTGCATCCGATCTGCGCCATTGCATCAATATGGTAACAATGTGGTCACCTTGATAACGGAGGTCAAGGATAATCACACGGTAAATTTTCGAGAGGTCCCTGAGCACCAGAGCAACTAAAAGAAACAAAAGAACTGCCGCTTAAAATGAGCCTGACTGGTTGTTCTTCCGTTCAGTAAAAAACCTGTTAACGTCTTTGAATATGCGGGTAAATCAGAGTCTGGGAAGAGGCGTCGCTTTCATTTTTTGCAATAATAGTGTAATAAAATTCTCGTATTTGCCTTTTGTTCAATTTTCATTCAGATGTCTGTGAATATAAAATGGGAGCCATCGTGCTTTATCGCCAGTCAGTAATGAAAATCATCTGTCTTTCAATCTTGTCCCTCATCCTGCAGCTTTGCTTATCTCCTGTGGCTGGATATTCGCAATCCCCGCAAACCGTACTGAAAATAGCCATTATTCCGCATCGTTCTAATCTGGGTAATGAGCAGGCATACAGTGCTTTTTTCAGTGAACTGGTGAACGAAACCGGGATAAGGTTCAAATGGCTCGGAAGCAAAACTTACGATGACGTCATCAATAAACTCCATGCCGGAGAGGCGGATATTGGCTATGTTGGTCCGTTTTCTTATGTGACTGCTCAGGATAGTTTTGGCGTTAAAATTCTCTGCCGTACCATGAGCGAAGGTAAAGAGGAGTTTTATCGCAGCATAATTGTTACTCGAAAAGATTCCGGCATACTGCGGCTGCAGGATCTGAAAGGGAAGCGTTTTTCATTTACAGACCCTAAATCAACGTCAGGGTATCTCTTTCCCCTAGCCCAGTTGATGGCATCGGGGATTTTTCAAGAAGATTTTTCCGAAGTTAGATTTTTGAAGCGGCATGTAAACTCCTTGCTGGCTGTATACAAAGGACATGTCGATGCCGGAGCAACCTCTATCACGGCAAATGATAAAATAGATATTAACATGGAGGAAATGCGGATTCTCTGGCAATCAGAACCGATTTATCGCGGCTTGTGGATCACCCGGAAGGATCTCCCGGAAGAACAATTCACTCAAATTCAACAGGCAATGTTGAAGATAAGTGCATCGCAAAAAAGCGATGAGATCTTTAAAGAACTGACGACCAAAGGCTTTAAGATGGGTAAAGACAGTGACTACGATAATGTTCGAGATGTCATAAAATGGTTGCGGGGAACAAAAGCTGCGGCAAATTTTTAATAACCCTCTTTTTCTGCATAACTACTCGAGGATATATTGATACCCTTTCTTAGTATACGAAAAAAAATCATTTTTTCATTTCTGGTGCTGATAATTCTGATGGGCAGCGTTTTTGCGGTGACGTCCTATCTTCGTATCATCAAGACTATGCACCATGAAATAGAAAAGCGGGGCATTGAAGTGTCAAAAACCTTCAGTCAGATGGTAACCCCCTATATCTTCGACTGGGACTATGTCACTATCATGGATAACACCGATGAATTAATCAACAATAGTGACATCCGGCAGGTCACCATTATCGATGTTAACGGCAAACCCTGGCTGACCACGCAAAGGGAGCAGGCCGAGATATCGATGAGCACTCCATTCTACCGGAATATCATTAACAATAAGGTTTTAGATTATCGTCAGATTGAGGTAAGTGGCCATAAATTTTTAGAACTTGTTACTCCCATTAACGCTTTAGGAAAGGTCGTTTATCTCTTAAAGATTGACATTTCGCTCGATAGTATTGAAAAAGAAGCCGCTTCGCGTATTCGTGAGGCGATGGGGATTAGCGCGATGATGGTTGTTGTGGCGACAATTCTTGGTGGATTCCTTGCCGGATTGCTGACGCGACCGCTCGACAATCTGGTGCAGGGAACCAACGAAATCGCCAGAGGGAATTTTTCGCATAGAATTGATGTTACGTCTGAAGACGAAATTGGAAAGTTGTCGAAATCTTTTAATTTAATGACCAATAATCTGGAAGAGGAATTATCTGCACGAAAACAGATAGAAAAGGATCTACAGGATCACAAAGCACACCTGGAAAAAACCGTTTGGGCGCGTACAACGGAACTGAGAAGAACAAATATCAGACTTTTAGAGGAAGTTGAAGAACATCAGGAAACAGGAAATGCCCTGCGGGAGAGTGACGAGCGCTACAAGCGGTTTTCGGAAGTCACTATTGATGGAATTGTTTTCCACAATCAGAATGGTATCATTGATGTAAACGAAACTTTTGGCAAGATATTCGGTTACCTGGCGAAAGATCTGCAGGGAAAAACTCTTGTCGATATACTCTGTCTTCCCAAAGATACCGATATTATCAGCAATAGCTTTATCCAAACCGTCGGAGTGCGAAAGGATGGCATACAAATACATATTGAAATGCTCAGTCGGGTTCTGGCAGACCATGACAACCAGCTCCTGGTGACGTCTGTTCGCAATATAAATGATCGAAAATTACTCGAGACCCGGCTTCAACAGGCACAGAAAATGGAGTCAATCGGTTTGATCGCCGGCGGGGTTGCCCATGATTTGAATAATATTCTCACCGGGATCGTTGGGTATCCCGAATTATTACTGGTTGATCTTCCGCAAGACAGTCCGCTGCGGGCACCACTGGAGATGATTAAAAATTCCGGGATACGGGCATCAGAGGTGGTCTCCGATGTGTTGACCATAGCGCGAGGTGCAGCCAGTGTGCGGGATCTTGTCAATCTCAACCATCTTATACAAGAATATATGTGTTCGCCGGAGCACCTGAGAATGACGAAAAAGCAGCCAGGGATAACAATACAAACAGAGCTCCAGGCCGATTTATGGAATATGTACTGCTCGCCAATACACGCGAGAAAAAGTATTATGAATTTAATATCCAATGCTGCAGAGGCGATTGGGGAAGCTGGCAAAATCGTCGTTGCCACCAGTAATGAATATATCGAGACCCCCAGCGATGAGAAGCAGAACCTTGAAGCAGGCGAATATGTGGTGGTACGTGTATCTGACTCAGGTCCCGGTATCTCTGACGAAGACCTGCAGCATATCTTTGACCCTTTTTTCAGCAGGAAGAAAATGGGTCCAACCAGTGGTTCCGGTCTAGGGCTTACCATTGTCTGGAACACTGTCCAGGATCATGAAGGCGCTGTATTCGTCGAAAGAAACGAGAATGGGACAACCTTTTGTCTTTATTTCCCTGCAACACGCGCAAATATTGAGATGCAGCCAGTAATGGGTCAACTGAAAGATCTTTATGGCAATGGAGAACGGCTTCTCGTTGTTGATGATGATGCACAGCAACAGGTTATCTGCAGTCAGATACTCAAATCCCTTGGCTATAACGTCAATGTCGTTGCATCAGGAGAAGACGCGCTCGAATATCTCAAGATGCATACTGCTGATTTATTGATACTTGATATGATTTTGGGAAAGGGGATGAACGGTCGGCAAACCTATGCCGGAGTAAAGAAAACACTTCCCGACCTGAAAGCAATAATCGTCAGCGGCTTCTCTGCGGACACTGAAGTAAAAGAGGCTCAAAGGCTCGGAGTTGGCCGCTTCGTTAAAAAACCATATACCATACATCAAATTGGAGCGGCGATCAAAGAGACTCTCGCTGCCTGAAAACACTCGTTCCCGCTACAAGCCCGAGTCCGCCTGTCAGTTGAGAAGATATGTCACCGCCTGTGAGGATGCAGCGAACTACACAGTCCGCATAGGTGCGCCCGCCTTAAAGGCCCGGATATTTTCCACAGTCTGATCGATAATCTTCTGACGAGCTTGCCTGCTGGCCCAGGCAATATGAGGCGTGATGATCAAATTGGAGAGTTTTGCCTCAAGGAGCGGATTAGAATCTCTGGGCGGTTCAATGCTCAGAACATCGACCGCCGCGCCGGCGATTTTATTTGTCTGCAGGGCTTCGACCAGCGCTTTCTCATCGACAATGCCGCCCCGGGCACAATTGATCAAAAACGACGTCGGTTTCATCAGCCCAAGAGCGTGGCCATCTATCAAGTTTCTCGTTTGCTCAGTAAGCGGGCAATGCAGGCTCAGGACATCGATTTCAGCGAGCATTTCTGTCAGCGGAGGCCGATCATCAGGGGGATTGCCCGGTCTGCGGGCAATAACTACCTTCATGCCAAAGGCCCGGGCGATGTCCGCGATCCCGCGACCAAGGGTACCATAACCGACGATTCCCAGCGTTCTGCCTTTCAGTTCAACTATCGGGTAATTGAGAAGACAGAACTGGGTGGCTGTCTGCCAGTGTCCGCCCTGCACCGCAGCATGATAGGCAAGCAGGTTGGTATGCAGGGCGAGCATGAGCGCAAATACATGCTGCACCACCGAGTCGGTGCCATATGCCTGACAGTTACATACTGCAATACCCAGCTCGGCCGCTCCATGTACGTCCACGACATCGGTGCCGGTGGCAACTATACAGATGAGCCGCACAGATGGCGCCGCCTCAAGATGTTGCCGGGATATTTTAACTTTATTGAGGATGATAATATCAACGCCGCTGATTCGTTCTGCTATCTGTTCCGGACTTGTGGTGCGAAAAATCTGCAGAGAGCTGCATTCTTGCTTGAGGTTGGTCAGGATAAAGCTATGAAGGCCTTCCGCATCCAGAAAAACTGCTTTCATATCGTCGTCTCCCTTGGTTGTTTGGTTGTTGGTAGTATGAGGCCGCTCATAAAGAACGTCAGGGTTCAGAATAAAAAATAGATTGCGCGGCCATATGGGCAATTATTTTTGGATAAAATGCTCTGTTTGCTTGAATTTATAACATCTTTTCTATATTATTGGTGAAGGTAAGCGTTAGGAGGATCAATATTAATGTATTGACGCGTTCAGCGTCCAGGGAGCGGAGACAGACTGCATGCATGCCATAACAGTAATAATGAGGCTGCCGCGTGCAGTTCGTGACACTTTGTTGTTGATTGTATTGCTCTCTTTTTGCTGTTTATGCGGTTGTTCGACGAAAAGCAGAGTTGTTTATGCCCCCCAAGATAGTTGCAACTCCAGAGTTGGAGTGAGCCAGCCAGGAACGGACCTGGATGAAAACGAAGAAATAACTCAGGCCTTAAGAGAATATTTCACCCGCTGGCAGGGGACCAGGTATCGTTTTGGTGGACTTTCCCATAATGGCGTGGATTGTTCCGGATTAACACTCATTACTTATAAGGAACTCTTCGGCAAGAATCTACCAAGGACAGTCAAGGAGCAGATAAAAAAAGGTAAAATGATCTCAAAGGATTCATTGCAGCCAGGAGATCTGGTTTTTTTTAAGACGGGAATCTTCCAGAAACATGTCGGTATTTATCTGGAAGATGACCTTTTTATTCATGCTTCCGGCTCCAAGGGCGTAACTATTTCCAGCCTGAATAATGAGTACTGGCAGAAGAGATACTGGCAGGCTCAGCGCTTATAACAGCAAGCGGCTCCAAACTTCTTCAAGTGATTATGCTATCATCCAGGCAGCTCGCCACAAAAGATCACCCCCATATCTCCGTCGCCTTCGCCAAAGGCGACCTGGTGTCTCGTTATTGCTTTTTGCAGGATCCTCCTCTACTCGTTCGGAAATAGACTTTTCACGGATAAGATGCTAACCCCCCGGTAAACGGGAAATAAGCCGGGATTCTTTTCAATGCCCCTTGCGGTGCTCTTTTCAGTACTCGCTTGACGGGGTTAAGTACACCTTGGCGGTACATTCCAGGTATTGATGTTAAGAGTACTCTCAGGTTTCTTGTTTTTTTTTGACAGAGTTCTAGGAGTAAGGTACTAAATAGGCCGGAAATGAAGAGACTTTTAGGCAATTAGTGTTTGTAGCCAAAATTTATTCCCTTTAGCAAAAGAAAAATATGGAAAGATTACTTGTGATTGCGGCTGCTGCCTTGCTTGGGACAGGTTTTTACTACTGGTTCTCCTGGATGATTAACAGGAAATCTATGCAGGATTTTATCCTGTCGCATCTGTGGTTGATGCATCCCAATGCAATTTGTTATTGGAGGTCAGCAATGGCAGTGGTCGCGCTGATCTTTTATTTCTTTTCCAGCTATCAGGCCCTTGGCATAATAATTTTTTCCTTCGCTGCAATACTCGACGGGGTAGACGGCGTAGTGGCAAGGAATTGCGATATGGTCACTGAGTGGGGCGAGTGGCTGGATCCGTTGTGTGATAAGTTGACCTACCTGCCTCCCTTGATTGGCTTTGCCTATATGGGAATTCTGTCGACGAAACTGATCTGGATTCTGGTGGCGGTTGAATTGTTCGGACAGTTTTTTGCCAGAAAAATTCTCACTTTGCTCAGTTTTTCCGTGGCAGCAAATAATTTTGGTAAAATAAAGGCAATTATCTGCTTTGCTCTGGTCATCTTTTGTGCATTGCTGGATAAAAACCCCGAGGTGATCAATATGGGTGATGAGGTCCTGAGCGCCTGCATTGTCCTCTCATCAGCCTCGCTCATCTTCAAGTTCATTCCCAATAGATTGTATGCCGACATCCTGTCGACGCTTAATTTTTTTTGCGGCGTCACCAGTCTCTACTTGACATATAATGGGCGATTTGCCTGGGCAATTATCATTATCATCGTCGGCCAACTGTTTGATTTGTTTGATGGCCGAATGGCGGAAAAACATGGTGGTACCAAATACGGTCCGTATCTGGATGACATTGCCGATTTTGTCAGTTTTGGACTCTCACCCGCCTATATCATCGTCAGATTGGGTGGATCGTTTGCCTGGTTCTTCGCCTTGATTTTCTTTAGCGGGGTTGCCTATCGGCTTATCCGGTTTGTTACAGTTGACAAAAAACGAACAGACCTGCCCGATGGCATCTTCAACGGCTTGCCCAGTCCCGCGGGTGCCCTGGTTGTTCTTGGTGCTGCACTGGTTTTTCCGCCGCAGGTATTATGGGCGATTGCGGCATTGTCGGTTGGCCTGATGGTGAGTCATATCCGTTTTTCCCATTTCGGCCGCGTTGTCTTAAAGCAGATTCCCCGACCGTTGTTTATTCTGGCGAGTGCAGCCATGGTCATCGCTATCGCCTTTATCCTGAAGACGAAAAGTGTCCAGCTCTTTGGATACCTTATTCTGAGTTCAGTTTGTATCTACATGGTCGTTTGTAGAAAATGGCTGGAACCGAATCTGTCTTCAATTTCAGAAAAGACCGGAGAATCAGAAGATCCGCAATAGCAGGTTGATTGTCAGTTTTTCATCTTTTCCGGTCTCTCTCCCAGTGCTCCGCTTCTCTTATATGAATAAAACCTGCGAGCGTTTTATTCATATAAAATCAGTCTGTTCTTTTCTTTAAACGCCACATCTCCCCTCATGTGAGCAAAGAACCCCTTGACCAATTATTTTGGTGAATATAATTTTGCGTAAAACAATGTTCATATGAAATTATTCTGCCACTCGACGATATCAATGCGCAGAACATGTGTATGAATGAGGGGGAGAAGAGCGAGGGATATTGCTGCATGCCGCAAAAACCTCTGGAACGAAAGATAAAAAAAGGGTACTTAGTTCAAGATTATGGAGATCGTTCAGGAGGGAATGATGAGTGAAAAAAACAAGCAGATACAGGTCGTCATTCAGAAATTACGAATTGTATTCAAAGGAGTGCAGGCGCATTCCAAAAAAGTGGAAAAAGTATGTGGCTTAAGCAGTGCCAAGCTGTGGATGCTGCACGAAATCAATGGAAATCCGGGCATCAAAGTTTCACAGCTGGCCGCAGCGCTTTCTATCCATCCTTCAACCTGCAGTAATATGCTTGATAAACTGGAAGAAAAACAAATCATCAGCCGTGACCGCAGTAAAACAGATCAACGGAGCGTCCATCTTTATGTCACCGAAGAAGGACGTCGATACCTTGTCAAAGCACCACAACCGACCCAGGGAAAGCTGAGTGGTGCTTTGTCCCAGCTGTCCCCCAGTCAACTCAGTAAACTTGATTGCGGACTTGAGGCTCTTGTTGAAGCCCTGCATGTAAAAGATGACCAAGTTGGTCTCGCTCCTCTCCTCGGCGAGTAAATCGCAAAGCAGTCAGTTCTCATTGAGAACGTATCGAAATTCGTTGCACATCGTCAATGATCAGGTACAGGCAGGGCACCAGCACAAGGGTGACTACAGTCGCAAAGACAATGCCGAACCCCAATGACAATGCCATGGGGATCATAAACCGAGCCTGTCGGGACGTCTCGAAGATCATCGGCGCCAAACCGCCGAAGGTGGTTAAGGTGGTGAGCAGCACCGGTCGAAAACGACGGATGCCCGCATCTTTTATGGCCTGGGCCGGAGGTGTTCCTTTTCGCTGCCGTTTATTGGCATAATCGACCAGTACCAGGGAGTCGTTGACGACGACTCCGGATAAGGCAACCATGCCCATCATACTCATCAGGCTCAGATGGTAGTCCATGATCATATGGCCGAATACCGCGCCAATTATGCCGAAAGGGATGGCGATCATGACCACAACGGGTTGCAGGTAACTGCGAAACGGAATGGCCAGCAGAAAGTAGATACAGCCTAAGGCAAAAAGAAATCCACTGAGCAGACCGGCCACGCCCTCTTTACGATCGGCCTGTCGGCCCGTGTAGCTGTAACTCAGACCGGAATAGGTCGCGGCAAGGTCGGGGAGTATGGACTTGTTCAGCGCAGCGAAAATGATCGGCGAATCGCCGATAGGGGCAACATTGGCCGAAACGGTGACAGTTCTGCGGCCGTCTCGTCTATTGATACTGGTATAAGCCCGACCCCGTTCAATAGTCGCAATTTCTTTCAGGGGGACAAAGATTCCGGCGGGGGTGGTGATGAGAAGAGATTCTATATGAAACTCACTGCTGCGCTGCTTTTCCGGCAGGCGAACCCTGACGGTTACTTCATTATTGCCGCGCTGCTGCCGCAGGGCAACTGCTCCCTGATACGCGTTGCGCAACTGTCTGCCGACCTCGATTGTGGTGAGACCCAGGCTCTCTCCCCAGCGGTTCACTTTAAAGTTGAACTGGACCTTACCCGGCGTATAGCCGTCATCGACATCTTTAACCTGTTCAAAATCTTCCAGCCTGGCAGCCAGTGCATTACTTGCCTGGTCCAGGACAGTTATATCCCGGTGGCTGAGTTCCACGGCGATGGATGCGCCGCTCCCCGGACCGCCGCGATCCGATTCATAGCGCAGAGATTGCAGACCGATGATCGGTCCGGTTGTCTGCCGCCAGAGGGTTGTTACCGCTTCGGTGCTCAGCGGCCGAACATCCGGCGGGGTAAGATTCGCATTAATTTCGACCGTGTTGCCGTTGACGATGGCATGCACGGATTCCAGCAACTGTTCTTTGCCATTCTTTTCGGCCATCTTTTCCAGCCCGTCGATCAACTGGTCACGGACCCGCGCCATTTCCGCGGTTGGACTGCCATAAGGCAGCGTCGCGGTGACAACCGCCCGGTCCGATTCGACCCGGGGGGAAAGAATCATGCGTATGCGTCCACTTTTGACATAGCCCGCGGTAATGATCAGAACAGCGAGCAGCAGGGTGACTGTAAGATATCGAAAGCGAAGAATAAATGCGAGCTGCGGTCCATAAACATTACGGATGAAATAGAGTACCTTTCCACCGAATGCCTGCTGCAGCCCACCGATATAAACGGTGAGCCTGTTGCCGCTGTTTTTGCGGCTGTGGGCCAGATGTGACGGCAGGATGAGCAGCGATTCGAGCCATGAGATAAGAAATACGACGATCACCACCACCGGGATTACCCGCCAGACTTTGCCCATCACACCCGGCACCAGAGCCAGAGGGAAAAAAGCGACGATGTTGGTCAGGATGCTGAAGGCGATAGGGGTTGCTACATCCTTTGCGCCCTGGATAGCCGCGTCGACACGATTCAAACCCTGCTGCCGATATTCATAGATATTTTCACCGGCAATAATGGCGTCATCTACCACAATGCCGAGGGCGATGATGAAGGCAAACATCGATATCATGTTGATGGAGACATCGAAAAAAGGCAGAAAAAGCAGACCACCCAGAAAGGAGATGGGAATGCCCATCGTCACCCAGAAGGCCAGCTTCAGTTCGAGAAAAATACCTAAGAGGACAAGAACGAGCGTCAGGCCGAAAAAGGCATTTTTCAAGAGAAGTTCAAGACGTTGCTGGTATATCTCCGATCGATCGCCGGAGATAGCCCAACTGACTGCCGGCGGTAAATCCACGGCAATGTCCTGCATTGCCTGCCGTGTTGCCTCGGAAACCCCGATGGGCGTTTCATCGCCAACCCGGTAGACCAGCAACTGCATGGAAGGCTTCCTGTCGAAGGTGTCAAAACGGGTGGCATCCTCAAAACTTTCGTGTACTTCGGCGATATCGGCCAGGTGGACAATAGCACCGCTGTCAGTGGTGATTATCGGGATCTGTGAAAATTCTTTTGCCCAGCTGCGCCGGTCTTTCACCCGTAACAGGATTTCTCCGGCTGCTGTTTCCAACTTTCCGCCGGGGAGTTCGAGGGAGGCATCGTCAATTGTCTTGGCGATCCCGGCAAGGGTGAGCTGGTATTTTCGCAGATTCTCCAGCGGCACGGCCACTTCGATTTCATAGTCCCGGCCATTATTCAGCTCAACCTGGGTGATGCCTTTGGTCTGCAGCAGTCTGTCCCGCACCTGTTCCACCACTTCCCGTAAGGCTCGCTCGGAAACGTTGCCATAGAGGATCAATTGCAGGACCTGACGTTTTATTACATCTAAGGAGATGACCGGATCTTCCGCATCAACGGGGAAGGTCGTGATTCTGTCCACTTCCTGTTTAATATCCTGGAAAACCTTTTGCGAGTCGGCGTCGTCATGGAGCTCGGCCCGAATCTGGGCACTGCCTTCGCCGGCAGTAGCATAAATTTCTTTGATGCCGTCTATACCGCGAATACCTTCTTCAACCGCCAGGACGATGCCCTGCTCAACCTCTTCGGGACTCGAACCAGGATACGCGACACTGATGCTCACCGTGTTCAATTCAAATTCCGGAAAGACTTCCCGTTTAATCTTCGTGCTCATGAACAGTCCGCCAAGGATAAGCAGGATCATCAGCAGGTTCGGGGTGACCCGGTTGTTGATCATCCAGGCAATAACACCGGTTTGTTTGGCCTGCGGCGATTGGTTCACTGGCGTATTGCTCCCTTCCCGGCCTTCGAGCCATTATTGATTGCCGCGGCGTGTGTTGACTGATCTTTGTCGTCTGGCATGAGTTGCAGTGGAGAGCCGGGTACCGGAGACGAAAGGGCGGAGACGATCAGCTGTTCACCTTCTGTCAGGCCTGATTCGACGAAGACCTGGTCACGGGTCCTGGCGACAATACGCACCTTTCTGATTTCCAGGGTGTTGTCATCCTTGAGCAGCCAGACAGTGTTATCTTCACGAAGGTGGATTCGATCTATGGCAGCGACGGTGGGCAGTTCAATTCCCTCTATTTCCGCCCGTACAAAAGAACCGAGAAGAAGTCTCGGTTTTTGGCGGTTTTCGGGCTGAAGGCACAGCGGATCTTCGATTGCTACATAGACCGTGGCCATTCGTCCCTGTTCTTCGACATCGGCTGCTGCTCGCAATACCCGGCCGGTGCGAAATGAACCGCCAGGTCTTTTTTCCTGAAGAAAAATTTGTACCTCGGAGCCCTTCCGGCCGTTAGCTGGAAAGTTGATCCATGCCAGTTGCTCTGCAGGAATAGCCAGTTTTAGCCAGAATTGATCGGTTCCGACCAACCTGGCCAGAACGGTTGACTCACTCATTCTGCTGCCGAGGTTGACTGATCTGGACAGAACGACCCCATTAAATGGGGCGTGGACTCTGGTGCGCTTAAGATCAAGTTCAGCCTGGGCAAGAGTCGCTTTTACCCCCAGCAGGCTGGCCTTTTTAATGCCGAGCTGTGGATCTCGCAGCATGAGTTTTTTTTCGGTCGGAGTCACTGCCTCGCCGAGGATTTCAAATTCTTTTCTGGCAATGCGCTGATTGCCCATTTCCAGCTCAATATCGTTCTGCGCCTTGGCAACTTCGCTTTGCAACCGTTCAATGGCCAACTGGTAATCGATCGGGTCAATGCGCACGAGGGTTTCATTTTCTCCAAAAAAACCGCCGGGAACCATGTTGTCGCTCATGGCGATGATTTCGCCTCCGACGCCGGGGGTAAGATTAATCTCTTTGGCAGCAAGGACTGCGCCCATGCCATTCACCGTGAGTCGGTGGCGGCCAAAATGAATTTCTGTGGCCTGGACGAGAGGCGGGCTGGCCTGGCGTTTCTTTGGTTTTGCTTCGGGCCCGGTTTTCAGATAGTAGACAGCCAGCGCCACCCCGCAGCCAAGAATGGCGATGGAAAGGGCTATTTGCAGGTAAACGGAGACACCCCTTTTCTTTCCTGGGGTTTCTTCTGGATCAGAAAATTCAGCTGATTTCATTGGTTGCTGCCTCTTGCCGGATTGGAGTTGGATAAGAGTTTTGTGCTTGTTGTTTCAGGAAGAGGAATGCGGCCGCTGAGTGCACGATAGAGAGAGATGCGGAAATTTATCAACTGGAGTCTGCCGGTGAGAATATTGCGCTGTAACCCCTGTTGCGACAGCAGGGCCAGCAATACCCGCTGGTAGTCTTCCGCTCCTTGCCGGTAGCGGGTTGCCACATGATCGATAGTTTGGCTGGCATACTGCAGCTGTGTTTCAAGGCTGCGCAGGTTGATCTGTTGTTCTTTTTCTCGGGCCAGGCTGTTTTCCACTTCGCCGATTGCTTCGAGAATCAGTTGACCATGAGCGTAAAAAAATTGTTTGGCGACGGCTTCGTTTCTGTCAACCTCCGCTTGCCGGAGTCCGCCGTCAAAAATCGGTCCGAAAAGATTGGCACCAAGGGAGGAGAACCAGTTGTTAAAAAGGTCTCTGGAGCGATCACCCGAGGTATACAAGTCCGCTGAGATGGAAAGCTTCGGCAGCTGGTTGGCAACAGCCGCAGCCACCCGGCTGTCTGCGGCGCGCAGCCTGAAAAAACTACTCTCGATATCGGGTCTTCCGCGCAAAAGATCCAGAGGGATACCGGTCTTAGGCAGAGGCGGCAGGGCGGGCAATTGGACCCGCTGTGGCAGGTTGAGGGTTCCCGGCGGGACACCGGTCAGGATAGCCAGTTGATGCTTTACTACCTGTATGTCGGCGCGAAGTGTGGCCAGATCCCCGATATTGCTCTCTACCAGCTGGCGCTGCTGCAGAACATCGGCGATACCGTTTTGCCCTGCCCGGAATTGTACGGAGATCAGCTCCAGAATCTTCGAGTTCGTTGCTTTCTGCTGAGCGAGCAAATCCTGCTGCAGATCCGATTCCACCAGCTGATACCAGAGGATTGCAACTTCTGCTGCAAGGGATACGGCTGCAGTGTGGTAATCGGCTTCTGTGGCCTGTGCATCAAGGCTTGCAGCATCTCTCTGGTTCCGTAGTCGGCCCCAGAGATCTATCTCATACGAGGCGGCGAGGCCCAGTAGAAAATTTTCACTGCTGGTAGTATCAGTGTGGTTTCTGATCGACGACACTGAACCCTGCCCGTCAATAGTTGGAAAAAGTGATGCCCCTGCCTGCCTGGCGACTGCCCGGGCCTCGGTGATTTTCTCCTGGGCAAGGCGCAGGGAAAAATTAGCCGCCAATGCCTGGTCGATAAGAAGAACAAGCGTGGCGTCGTGGAAATCAAGCCACCAACTGGCCTGGAAAGGGACTTTTCCCTGCATGGAAAAACGTGCCGGAAGATCCATTGGCGCAAGAGGTCGTTTGTCTTTTGGGGTGCAGCCGCACAGGATCGTCAGCATAATTATCAATAGTGCTGTTACAGACAAAAGAGAAGTTCCGGGAGAGCTATTGTTGCATGTACGGTAAATATTTTTCGCCATAACCTCATCGATGCATTTAAGGATCTTGTTAACATCAGTAGTTGTAATGTATTTCTTGGCAACATGAAAGTGCCACGCCCGCCTGAATGAGCAAAAAAATCCCATTGGCAGTTGATCATTGCGGCACATCCCGGTAAATAGGTTGGATCAGCTCTCTGGGCTGGTTCAATTACCGGGCTGGATTATACATTTTATGGGAATTTGGCATATGATACGAATTGCAATTATAATGGCCATGAAAAATGAAGCCATAACATTGCTTCAATCTCTTGATTTACGGAAACAAAAGCAACCGTTTCGTTCGGGTATCCCGTTTGAATTATATCAAGGCAATTTAGCAAAAACCCAGCTCACAGTAGTGGTAAGCGGCACTGACCCGGAGTTTCACGTTGACAATGTGGCGACGGTTCCGGCAGCCCTGATGACCTATCTGGCCATTGAAAAATGCAATCCGGATCTGGTACTCAATGCCGGCACGGCAGGTGGATTCGCCGACCGGGGATGCGAGATTGGCGATGTCTATCTTGGCTCCGGCACCTTCTGTTTTCATGACAGGCGCATTCCTCTGCCGGGCTTTGACCGCTATGGAATCGGGCGCTATTCGTGTTACGATACTTCTTCTCTTGCCGCCGAGCTGCATCTGAAAACCGGGATTATTTCAACCGGCAACTCCTTGGACCTGCAGGGCAAAGATCTGCAGATCATTCAGGAAAACCTGGCGGTCATCAAGGATATGGAGGCAGCGGCAATTGCCTGGGTCTGCCGGAGTCTTTCGGTGCCGATGATTGCCGTTAAAGCAATCACTGACCTGGTAGACCAGGGGCCACCGACTGAAACCCAGTTTCTCCAAAACTTTCACCTGGCTGTCACCAACCTGCAGATTAAGACGATTGAGGTTCTGCAGCATCTGCAGAAGGTGCAAGCCCGGTGAACGTTTAGTGCCTTGTGCCCGGTAACGGACATTGATAAGAATCCCGGTATCAACCTCGAAGCTGATAACTCCCCTCGTTTGTGGATCTCTCAACCATTCACTGGGCAATCAATGGCCATACCTTTGGCCACCTCTTTCTTTTTTTCTTCTCCCAGTAAAATACCGACGAGTTCAAGGCCAAATTCAATGGAGGTTCCAGCTCCTCTGCTGGTTACGCAGTTTTTATCGAAAACAACATGTTCCCTGCCGTTCGTCTGGCTTTGCAGTTGCTCGATAAACGAAGGATGACAAGTGGCTTTCTTTCCTTCGAGCAGCCCATGGTGTTCGAGGACAACAGCAGGGGAGGCGCAGATAGCTCCGTACAGTTTATTCTCGCTATTCTGTTTTTTTAAGAGCTCTGTCAGAATGGATGAATTTTTCAAATTTTCTGCACCTTGAACCCCACCGGGAAGGACAATCAGGTCATATGCTTCACTGGCACAATCAGAAAGTTTCCTGTCGGCGATGACCTTTACGCTATGCGATGAGCTCACCTGCAGGGTGTCGCCGATTGCGGCCAAATCGACATGCGCCCCGGCCCGGCGAAAAACATCTACGATACTGAGTGCTTCAAGCATTTCAAAGCCATCAGCAAGTGGTACCAGAACCTTTTTTTGCATTGCTTCCTCCTTCAATTTTATTCTTTCTTTCCACCAAAACATATTGTAAGCAACTCAGAGTTATCGTCAATTTTCATTTTCCAATGATATTGCATATCTGTTTTCGAACCGAGCGCTGCTAAAAGAGATCTTTATCCGCCGAATTCATGCCGGCCAGGCGGCAAAGGGCTGTTTCTCAAATTGCATGGAGCCGTCTGCACCTTTGTAGATATTTATCCATGCCTGCCAGTTTGTCGTATCCATCTCCGGATAATCAAGTCGATAATGGCTGCAACGACTCTCTTT